>JADGEF010000009.1:0-45847 GCA_016744515.1 Marinifilaceae bacterium
TTTTAGGTATGATACCTTTATTTGTAGTTATTGGAATCGCCAAAGTGATGAATGATGGTACAGGTGATTTTAGTAATATGCTTGATTTTAAAGCTCAGGGGATTGATTTAAGCTTAGGTTTAGCTCTTTTAATTGTATCCTTTGCTATTGGACTATGGGCTTTAAAAGCAATAGTGAAATCCTTCCATAACCGAACTTTAAGTGAACAAATAAACGGAACTAAGAAGATTCGTTGGGATAGATTCTTTTATGCTGCAGCCATATGGGGAGGCTTGATGCTGGTAAATTTGTTAGTGGAATATTCTTTAGCTCCAGAAGAGTTTCAAATAAATTTTGACCCGATTACTTTTATTCCATTGGTTTTAGTTGCTTTGTTATTGATTCCTTTTCAAACGACTTTTGAGGAAGTTTTGTTTAGAGGTTACTTAGCTCAGGGGGTTGCTCGATGGACGAAAAATAGATGGATGGTCGCAATTTTACCAGCCATAGCTTTTGGTCTTATGCATGCCAGTAATCCAGAGGTTAAGGAGTATGGATTTATAGTAATGATGCCTCACTATATTATTTTTGGTATTGTTTTTGGCTTAATGGCTGTACTTGATGATGGTATTGAAACAGCTATGGGTGCTCATGCAGCGAATAACGCATTTATAGCCATTTTCACGACGACTAAATCAGCTGCTTTTCAAACGAATGCTCTATTCGAAGTGAAGGATGCAGCACCAACTTTAAGTGACTTATTCCTATTCATTTTTATGGGAGCAATTCTGATTTTTATTCTGGCTAAAAAGTACAATTGGAATTTCTCTGTAATGAATCAGAGAGTAGAAGGGGTAAAGGATTAAGGTTAAAGTGTGAAGGTTAAAGTGAAAAAGTGAAAAGGATAAAGTAAAAGCTCGAAAATCATATGATTTTCGAGCCTTATTTTTATTTGAGTGAGCCAACAATTAGTTTTCCATGATAGGCTCTTGCCTTTAAAAAAACATGAAGTTTCTCTATATTTTTATCAGTGATTTTTCCTGCAGGCATAATTTCAATTTTATCTCCTGCTAAGTCAATTAGAGACTTTAAAAACACCAAGTTTTCTTCAGCGGTATCTTTTCCTCCTGAAGTAAGTATTGTTGTAATCTGCTCTGTAGAAATTAGACTTTTACATGCAAGGCTAATATCTGGTGTTTCATCAATTGCTTTATGAATCACAACTTTTAGAGGATATGCCTTTAAAGCTAGTTTCTTTATCGATTCAATATTTAATGTTTTATCAAGATTTGAAACGCCAAAAACAACAGCCTCAACGTTTAGTTTTTTGCAAATTTCTATTTGTGACTGCATACTTTCAATCTCACTGTCTGAATAGTAAAAATCACCTCCTCTAGGTCGAATCATAACCCTTATTGGAATACTCAGTTTAGCTTTTGCTTCTTGAATCAATTCAAACGAAGGCGTTGTTCCTCCTACATCTAAATTTGCACAAAGCTCGATTCTATCAGCACCTAACTCTTCAGCCTTTAAGGCTTCAGATAATGTCTCAACGCAGGCTTCTTTTGTATACATCAGCTTAGTTTTGAAGTTCTTTTTTCAACTTGATAAAAACGGCTTTTTGTTCTTCAGTTAAGTCATCAGCACTAAAAATAGAAATACCCTTAGCACCTTTTTCTTTTGCAAGTCGAATCGCTTTTTCAAGATCAGCAGGCTTTCTCAAACCAGGACTATATAAGCCAGCAACTACAGGAAAATCAACATCATTTACCCCTTGCTCAGTTGCAAATCCAATCCAGTTGATATTTTCACGATAGAAATTCTGATAAAGCATTGGGTAAGCAGCGTCAAGATTCCAGTCGTTCCAAGCTTGTTTCACCATTTGTCGAGCCATTTCAGGAAATGGAAATACTGCAGCTGTCATCTTTTGGTTTTCAGCATGGGCAATTTCAACTAGTTCGTTCACTAAACTGGTGATTGCATTTAATCGGTACTGACGCCATTCCGTGCTTAGTTCAGGATGCTCAAAGTCCATAGGATCTTTATCAAATATCTTTTTGAATCCTTCACGCGCAATAGGATGGTAACCAAAATCATATTCTGGCATTTCAGTATTTTGAACAAGGTCATATTTAGGTTGAAGATCAGCACCTAAGATAACATCAACATATCTAACGTAATCTAAATGAATTGATGCTAAACCTTTAATTTTAGTCAGCTTTCTTACATTATTTTTAATATATTCTCTAGCCTCAGGATGAAAAGGGCTTAACCATTGGTAGTAATCAACATAGGCTCTATATTCAAGTGAGTTTTTACCATTTCGATTAACGGCATACCACTCAGGATGCTTATTTGCAATGCTATCATTTGGACGATTCAAAGTCCACATCCAGGCGTGTATTTTAATCTTAAAGTTAGCTGCCAAAGCCACAATGGCTTCAAGGTTCTCATGGTTTCCTCCAACTAAAACTTCTGATATACCCAATTTTTGATATTGTGTGAACTTCTTTGTCCAGATTTCTTTATTGTAGTCCTTTTCAGCATGTGCCCATGTTGCAAAAGTAAAATTGTCTTTTATTTGAGTCTCTTTTTGTTGCTCAGTTTGCTTACAGGAAATAAGCGTAATACCGATTAAGAGAATGAATAATGATTTCATATTTATTGGTTTTATCCGATTATACCAGACGGGTTAATTAAATTATTGAATATAGACTTCCAGACACTCAGCCTTACCTAGTGGGACGAGTGTTAAGTTGTTTAATTCAGCAGGAATCAAGATGCTATCACCTTTTTTAACACGAGTCTTTTCTTGTCCTTTAAGTTCAATTTCAAACTCACCATCCAGACAAATATAAATGATGAAAGAATCTAAACTGCTGTAGTTTTGATTCTGTTCTTTGTCGAAAGCCAGTCGGTTGGTTGTAAAATAGTTGCAAGTGGCAAGATTGGTTGATTTATTAATTTCTCTAGCATATGATGTCGCATATGCTTTTTCAGCTGTGAAATCAATGGCATCTACAGCTTGCTCGGTATGGAGCTCTCTAGAGTTTCCCATTTTATCCACTCTGTTCCAATCGTACATGCGATACGTAATGTCTGAAGTTTGTTGAATTTCAGTTAAAAGGATGCCTTTACCAATGGCATGTACACGTCCAGCTGGAATGAAATAGCAAGATCCATTTTCAACTTTTTCAGCGTTTAGAATATCTTCAAGTTTACCTTCATCTAATTTTTGCTGATAGATTTTTTTATCGACCTCTTGATTGAAACCAACGATTAAATTGGCATCTTTTTCAGCATCTAAAACGTACCACATTTCTGTTTTACCGAAAGAATCATGACGCTCTTTTGCAAGTTCATCATCAGGGTGAACCTGAATAGATAAAGCATCGTTAGCATCAATGAATTTGATCAGCAATGGGAATTCATTTCCGAATCTCTGATAAACTTTATCACCTAGAAGACGAGCTCCAAGGTCTATGATTAATTTATTTAAACTTTCTCCTTTAAGGTGACCGTTAGCTACAATAGATATATCATTTTTAACGCCTGATATTTCCCAACTTTCACCTATTTGTTTTTGAGAAGAAAATTTTTTTGAAAGAACAGTTTTTAATTTATTTCCTCCCCAAATGGTTTCTTTAGCTATTGGAGTGAATTTGATCGGGTATAATTGCATTCTTTATAGTTTTGATTTTAAGACACCTTCTTCATTAATGATAAAGGTGTTATTCGTTTCTGTATTTTTAGTTGTAATTGAAAAACCAGTTTTTGTTTTCAAGAATTCTGCACTCAAAAATTGATTAGCTGCATACTTAGCTTTTATACTTTGATGAAATCCGTCTTCATTTTCAAGTAAAACTTGGTTTGCACCAAAACGAATATCCCTGAATAGGGCATAAGTAATTTGTTTAATTTGCATGTCAGAATCAGAAATAAACTCAACAGAATCGCTTGATTTTTGCTCTGTAAACTGCAAGAAACCCCATTTTTCTGGCTCATGCATATTGATCACATTCTGCTGGCTCCACACCCAATTGTATTCACTCAAATATTTACCATCTTCTTTTTTGCGTTGGTATTTCCCATTGATTAAATCGAATTTCCATTCAACGCGAGAGAAATTGATACGCCATTGTTCTCCTTCAATTGGTAGATTTTTATTGGTATGTTTTTGTTCTATTAAGTCGGCTAAGGGAATAGCGAATTCAACAGACCATTGCGTGTCTATATCATTCGATTTATTTAAAGAACCTTTGATATTTACTGCAGATTTTAAACCATCCACATTCCAATCATTATTTGCTTTACCACCAACTCGGTAGGGCTTGTTTAAAGCTAAATCCCAAACAGTACCCAAAGCATTTATTTCTAGCTCCACATAATTAGTTGCTGTTCCCGATGGATCTACAAATATTTCAAAATCGTTGTTGTAGAATATAACCGTATCTCTTTGTTTCAGGTTTCCCCATACATGAGGTTCTTCCATTTGTGAATAGACATATAGGTATGTATCATCCCACATCATTTTTACTTTCGTGTCGCACTTGGGTATTTTAACACCTTCAATATCGATGAATGACTTTGTGAATTGAGCCGATTGCCAACTTGACTCATCGGCTATACCATCTATATGAATATTTTCTGTAGTTTTAGAAACAATGTAATGATTTGGGTTGACGATATCTTTTGACACATCGATTTGGATATCCTTTATAGTCTTATTTTTACATGAAAAAAGCGTGATAAAAATAAGGCTTGATATGATGAAATAATTTCTCATGATAACTTGTGTTTAACTGGATTTATTTTGTGAACATGCAACTTTTTGAATCTCGCTTAAGTTCTTTTATTAGCTTAAGCATTTCAAGACCAATGTCAATTTTATAACCTTTATTCAGATATACGACATCAGAATTGGGTTTTACAATACAGAATACGGGGTATTGATTCATTAGACTTTGTCCCGTTTTAACTTCCAATTCTTGCAGTAGCTGATTGTCTTCGATAAACTGGACTTGTTTAGGAAGCTTCTGATTATTAATGTTGAATGATTCAGTTCGTTTTTCTTTTGGGACAATAAATGCCATCGAAACGTTTATGTCTTCGAATTCAGATTTTAGATTGTTAAAATCGACTAAGGCATGCTTTGTTGGTTCTTTATCTGGAGCCAACCAGCCAATTATTATAAATTGGTCTTTGGCTAAATCTTTAAGCTGACTATTACTGTCTAGTTTAAGATCGCAGTATACCTGATTGGTGTAATTTATTTTTGGAATGCCTACACCAATTTGACTTGTTGTGTTAGCCTTCACTTCGAAGAACGAAACTTTAGATAGAACACCGCCGTTAAGTTTTCTGTTCGAAGTCGTAAGCATATAAGTCCCTTCCTGTAAAGGAAGTTTTGCATCAAAAGTTGAGAGTTTCTTCATAAAATCAAATTCTAAACTTTTGTATTTCCCATCTTGAACACGTGCAATAGTGAAGTTCTTAAAATATCCAGGATCTATTTCAAAGTCCTTAGTTGTATTTTTAAGTGTGATATACCCATAGGCTTCCTTTTCCTGAGCATTCGCTTTAAATTGAACATTATGCCACTTGTTTTTAGAATAATACTGAGGCTTCAATGTTGCAGATTCAATTCGTGATGCAATTCCAAAACTACGACAGATAGCGACATAAAGAATATCTCTCGATTCTGGATCTGTAGTTTTTAGCTCTAAACTCCCCAAAGGAGTTAAAGGGGTTTTGTAATAGTTTTCTTTCTCTGTGAGCGTGATATTCTTGTTTATCCAGTTCTGGATAGTTGCCGAATTTAACTCATTAGGATCTTTAAACACTGTTTTAAATTTAGAAAGGATCTCAGATCTAAAAGGAGAAAGAATTTCATTCTTAATCCTAGGGTTCAGAATGTATTTCTTGTATGTCTTATTTATTTCGCTAGTCTCATGTGAATATAAAATATGATCTAAAAGAACAGAAGCTGGTGTATCATGCAAGTCTTTTTCTGAAACCGCAGATAGTAATGGGAAAATCAAATTCTTTTTATTTGAAGGAACCTGTTCAATAAAGCTCATAATTTCGGAATAATTTCCTCTTGATTTTTTAAGAAATTCAAGGCTTAACTTTTGATCGATTTGATGTTTAGATGCAAACGCTTTGATTTTTTCTTCTGAAATGAATGTGTTTTCGTAGGCTTTTCTAATCTGATCTTCCTTTTTTAGTTTGGCATCATTTTCCGCATTATGAGGTGTTGATCGACTAAGTCCTCCTTGTTTGGATGGGTTGAGATCAAACTTAAATTCCTGATCTGTTAGTTTTGAATTTTTAGTTAGTTTTATTTCTAGATGCTTAATTTTAGTAATGTCAATATCTTTAAAGGCATATAAACCATCTTTATTCACCCAAATAAATAGGCTACCTATGCCTGTCGTAAATTTACTAACACCTTCTTTGTTTGTTTTCTTTGTAACAAGAGGATAGAATTCGGCGTAGTTTAAAACGGAATAATGTACTTCGGCATTTTCTATAGATTTTCCATTTTCATCTACTACACGAATCGATATTTCTTGGGTTTTTGTATATTTTTCTAGAAGGTTTAATTCAGAGAAATTATCAGTTTGATAGGTAACTCTTTCATTGCCTTTATACTTCCCAAATACCTTGGTGTGAACTAGCATGGCTTTTTTTGCTGATTGAGAGAACCACCCTAGGTTTAATTCAGCTTCAGGTTCGCAAGCACCTACATATTGCCATTTGCCATCAATGCATATCTCAACCCAAGCATGATTGTCGTCGCAATGTGCCCAGCGTGGCGTGTAACACTGACGAGCAGGTATACCAGCTGCACGATAGGCTGCAACGGTAAAAGTAGATTCTTCACCACAGCGTCCTTTGGCATTTTTAACCGTAGAAAGGGGGGCTGAGGTTCTGATGTCTGAACCGATATAAGTGACTTTTTCATGACACCAGTGATTGATTTCCAGTGCTGCTTCTTTCATTGAAAGGCCTTTCAACCTCACTTTTAATTCATTGAAAAATACGACTCTTGCTGAATCTAAGTTTTCATTATTGACACGATAGGGTAGTACAAAGTGGCGGAAATTATCTTCCGATATTGTTTTACCCCATGGGAATTCATTTTGTGCTTTAAAGGCATATTTAACTTGTTGAAGGAAATACTCACCTGAATAATCTGCTAAATCATTCAAAGGCATGTAGGCATATAGAAACATTAAAGCTTCTTTCTCTTTTAATGAGATTGGCATATCGAAGACATTTAATAACTCTGTCTTTCGGTTCTGAAAGAGTTGTTTTCGGGACTCAAATTTGGACTGAATCTCATTTCGGTAGTCTGTATCCTTAAGAAAATGATCTTTTTGCGTGCAGGAAAAACTGACACATAAAAGAAGGATAAATAGTATTTGCTTCATCTTAATTTTGGTTAAATAGGGTCTATAGCTAAAGTCTTTTTAATACCGATAAGAATTTGAATCCACCGTGTTTGTAATTTTCACTAGCCAAGCGATTAATTAAATACGGTTTATCAAACTCTGTATCGGTTTTATTCAAGCTGACCAAAAGGCGCTTGAAAAATTGTGATCCTACCGATTGAAAAATAGGTAGGCATTGTATGTTAAAACGATCTGAAAATCAATAATTACAATGATTTCTTTTTTAGATGATTGATAATTTCTGAAATGTAACCAAAGGACATACCCACTACGGTATCAGCTGCACCATAATAAACCGCAACTTTATCGTCTTCGGTGAGTGCTGCACAAGGGAAGACCACATTGGGCACATCACCTGTTAGTTCGTAAGGAGCTGCAGGAGCTAATAAGTAATCTTGAGAACGGTACAGAACTTTACTTGGATTTTCAAGATCTAATAAAGCCGCTCCCATAGAATAACGGAAGCCATTACAGGTATTGATTACACCATGATAGAACATTAACCAACCATCTTTGGTGCGAATTGGAACCGAACCTGCTCCAATTTTAGTACACTGCCAAGCGCTGTCTTCAAAAGGAGATACTTTCATAACACAACGGTGCTCTCCCCAATATTTCATATCGGGGCTATAAGAGATATAAATATCGCCAAAAGGTGTGTGTCCATTATCACTAGGACGACTAAGCATGGCATATTTACCATCTATTTTTTCTGGAAATAAAACCCCATTACGGTTGAATGGAAGAAATGCATTCTCACATTGGTGAAAGGTCTTAAAATCGAAAGTATAGGCAATTCCAATTGTTGGTCCATGGTAACCGTTACACCAAGTTACCCAATAGCGATCTTCTATGAAACAAACACGAGGATCGTACTTGTAATCTGAATCAATCATTTCAGTATTCCCAGCAATCATTTCAATTGGATCGTGATTGATGTCCCACTTGATACCATCTTTACTGAATCCTGCAAAGATGTTCATCTGAACTGATTTGTTATCACATCGGAAAACACCTGCATAGCCATTTTCAAAAGGAACAACGGCACTGTTGAAAATACTATTCGATGAGGGAATATCATATCTGCCAATTACGGGGTTTTCTGAGTATCGCCACATAATATCATTGGAGCCTTCGGGTCTATTTTCCCATGGCATAGTAACTTTTGAAATCATAACTTTAATATTTTAATGTTTTTACAATAAGTTTAGTCGTTTTGTTTAATTGCTTCGGTATGTGTGAAAGGTACAAGATAAGCGGCCAAAATTGCTGGTATAGTGGCCACCAGTACCAATATGAAAAATATTTTATAACCTAATAAATCGCTCAAATAACCGCTTAAAGCAGCTGGAATCATAAAGCCAAGATTCATAATTCCCGAAGCGAAAGCATAATGTGCCGTCTTATATTTACCTGGAGCTATTTGCTGCATCATAAATAATATTAGACCAACAAAACCAAATCCGTATCCGAAATATTCAACGGTTACACCTCCAATAATAAATAAAATATTTTCGGGCTGATAAAATGCAAAAATAGCATAAACCACAAACGGAATGTTAAATATAAATGCGAGAGGAAGCAATGCTTTTTTAAGTCCTAATTTAGCAATAAAATTACCGCCTAATATTGAGCCTGAAATAAAAGCAATAGCACCAAAGCCCATTACCACCGATACCGATTGATTTGATAAGCCCAAGCCTCCATCTATCTTCTCGGCGACAAGAAAGAGTGGAGATATTTTCATGGCAAAACCTTCGGCAAAGCGATATAGAATAATAAAAGCGACAGACCAGATGATATTCTTTTTTTTAAAGAAAGTGCTTATTACTTCAACAGTGGCATTGATCGCTTCTTTTGCTGTTTTTTTTGTACTCGATTTTTTAGCAGATGGAAGCATGCGAGTATGATACATAGCTATAGCAAACATAACAGCAGCATAAATACCCATTACTACCATCCAAGCTTGTTTTAAGCCAATCTGTTTTTCAAGAGCTCCAGCAATAAATACAAAAACTGACAGAGAAATTACTTTGGCAACATTGAAGAATGCCCCCTGCCAACCTATCCATTTCGATTGCTGTTCTGGCGATAGCACATTTATATAAATACCGTCGGCAGCTATGTCATGTGTTGCACCACTAATGGCAATTAGTCCCAATATGGCAATTGTATAAGTGAAAAAATTGCTTAATGGCAATGCTAATGCAATTAGAGCAAAACAAATTCCTGTGAATAATTGCGTTGCAAGCACAAAGAACTTCCGAGTTTTATATATTTCTAAGAAAGGACTCCATAGCGGTTTCAGAGTCCAAGGAAGAATAACAATGGTAGTCCAAAAGGCAATGTCGGTATCCGAAATCCCCATATTTTTATACATTATTCCAGATGTGGCATTAACAGCCCAAAATGGTAATCCCATCGCAAAATATAATGTGGAGATCCAAAATATAGGGCTTTTCTTTATTGATTTAATTTCAGTCATTATTAGTATAACATTATTAAAATTTGAATAGTTTACAGAGCTTTAATTACTTGTTTGATTTTATTTTTTGAGAAAGAATTCCAATCTTCCTCCTTTGGTAATTTTGTTGTGACTAATGAAATATGAAGGGTGTTTTTTACCATTCCAAATTATTTTTTCAATGAGATGGTCGTTATCATTTTTCTTATGACTGATGATTTCCAGTTTTTCACCCTGATAATAATTAGGATCCAATTGAATGGTGATTTTATCGAATACAGGACTGGTAATTGCATAATTCATATTTCCTGGACAAACAGGGTATAACCCCATCATACTATAAATAAGCCAAGCGGATAGCGTACCACAATCGTCGTTCCCAGGTATTCCATCAGGTGAGTTCTTGTAATGTGTATCAATCAAATTTCGAACTGTCTTTTGTGTTCGCCACTCTTCTCCTTTTACAAAATTGAATAGGTAGGGGTAGTGAATATCGGGTTCGTTGGCCATATCGAACAAATCTTCATCGAAAACTTTTTGTAGTTTGTTTATAAATGCCTTATCACCGCCCATTAGTTTGCTTAAGCCTTTGATATCATGTGGTACACAAAAAGCATATTGCCAAGCTGTTCCTTCATGAAAGCCTGGAGATGGTTCAAAGTTTTCACCTTGTTTTGGCTTGAAATTTTTAAGGAATTGTCCATTTGCCAATTTAGGACGAAACATCTGAAATTCTGTATCGTAATAGTTTTTGTAAGCCAAAGATTGTTTTATAAATTTTTTGTAATCGTCTTTTTTATCAAGAGCTTTTGCGAATTGAGCCAAATTCCAATCTGCAATATAATACTCCAAGGCATGAGATACTGAATTGTCAAATTCTTCTTTTAATGGTACATAACCTTCTGCTAAATAATGATCGATATCTGGACGTAGCTTATTATTCTTTCCTTCTGTTGTTGCTGATTTATACATGGCCTCATAGGCTGTTTCCACATCGAAATCTTTTAGTCCTCGTAAGTAAGTATCTACAATTACTGGGATTGCAGGATCTCCTTCCATTACATAAGTTTCACGGCTATTTAGTTCCCATTTTGGCAACCAGCCACTTTCCTTATACATATCAGTCATGGAACGAACCATATCCAATTGCTCATTGGGGTATACAAGCGACATAAGTGGGTGGTAATTGCGATAAGTATCCCATAATGAGAATACAGTGTATCGATTACAATCTTTCGATTCTTTAATCTCGAAGGATTCCATGGCTGGATATTGCCCATTGACATCGTTGATGATATTAGGATGAATTTGAGTGTGATAAAGAGCTGTGTAAAAGATTGTTTTTTGATCATCAGTTCCGCCTTCTACTTGTATTCTCGATAAGGCTTCATGCCAATCTCCAGAAGCTTGTTTTCTGGTTTTTTCAAAATCAAATTGATTAGATTCAGTATCTAAGTTGAGTCTGGCATTGGCTATGCTAACATACGATACACCTATTTCGACAACAATTTGTTCATTGGCTTTGGTGTTGAATGAGAAGTAAGCGCCAACATCGTTACCCATTATTTTATCTTGATAGTTTTTGTAGTACTTGTATTGACCACTGGTTTGGCTCCATGCAGCTTCTGCTTGCATTTTAGGCATCTTTTTCCATGTTCCAAATGTCTCTGCAGGTTTATTAAAACGAGCTACAAAATAGACCAAACGTTCCGATCCATCGTTATAACAGAAGCTTCCAGTCATTCTCGAACCTTCTATTTCCTGATTGTTTACGATGTGAATCATGGCGCCAGTTTCATTGGTTAATCCAAGTCCTAAATTCAGAAGGATATTCGATTTGCCTTCAGGAAAAGTAAAGCGACTGATACCAGTTCTTTGCGTAGCACTTACTTCCGATTTAATATTGTATTTGCTTAGGTGGGTTTTATAATATCCAGGTTCAGCTTCTTGTTTTTCTATTAATGATCCGTATTCTTTAGGATCGGCATTAACTTTACCAGTTGTGGGCATTAAAATGATCACCCCCAAATCAGGACAGCCCACGCCACTTAAGTTTACATGCGAAAATCCGGTTAAATACGAATTCTCTGAAGAGTAGGGGGTAGACCACCAGCGAGCATCCTTGTCGAAGGTATTTTTGTCAGATCCCGATACATTAAATGGTGTTACCGAGACCATTCCCCGAGGCACTATTGCTCCAGGATTTGTTGTGCCAAAATTACTTGATCCTATAAATGGATTTACATGCTCTACATATTGGGCAAAACTTCCAATATGTATAAAGAGCAAAATAAAGAAGCTTATAATATTTCTCATCATTTTATTTGTTACTCAATATAGACCAATTAAATTATTGGATATTAAATTATTTTTTAGATCGAGGATAGGATATGTGGTTTCTCGTTATAAATTTTTAGAATTAATTCACCGAATAGGGTATTAGCCCAAGCAAACCATGAGCGAGAGAATTTTTCAGGATTGTCTTTATGGAATGTTTCGTGCATAAAACCTGTTCCTGCATGAGTTTTAATAAGCATAGTAAGGCATTTTTTAATTTCCTTTTCATCAGTTGATGTCATTGCTCGCATAATAATACTCATTGGCCAAATCATATCGGCACCCACATGAGGACCGCCTACACCTTCAGCAGTTTTACCTTTAAAGAACCAAGGGTTGTTTTCACTTAAAACAAATTTCCGTGTATTTTTATAGATAGGATTATCTAAATCCATGGCTCCTAAGTAGGGTAACGAGAGCAAATTTGGAATGTTTGCATCATCCATAAACATTTTATTACCAAAACCATCTGCTTCAAAAGCAATTGTCTTTCCGTAGCTAAGATGATCGCTAATTGCAAATTTTTCAAGTGCGACTTCCACTTCTTTGGCAAGAGTTTTAGCTTCTTGTGCTAATTGTGATTTAATACCCAATGCATTAAGCATTTCGGACATTTGCTTTAAGGATATTACCGCAAAGTAATTTGAGGGAATAAGAAATGGAAATAGAGTGGCGTCGTCTGATGGGCGAAAGGATGAAACAATTAAGCCAACAGGATTAATTGGGTTACCATAGCCCACACCAGGTAAATTATCATAGAATCGATCGGTAACTCTTAAGAATGAATAGGAACCCTTATTTGTTTTTCGTTGCTGATCTTTAAAGGTATCAACTACAATTTGCATTGCATTTTGCCAGTTAGAATCGAAACATGAGGTATCGCCAGTTGATTTCCAATAATGATAAGCTAAACGAATGGGATAGCATAGAGAATCTATTTCCCATTTACGTTCGTAAATTTCAGGTTTCATATCAGTTACATCGGTATTCCAATGTCCATTTTGAACCTTATCGAAATTAAAGGCATTGGCAAATGGATCAATATTAATGCATTTGGCTTGACGGTTAATTAAGCCTCTAAATAATTTTTTAAGATCAGAATCACCTTTTACCAAGGGGAGATAAGGCCACACTTGAGCTGTTGAATCACGTAACCACATGGCATCAATATCACCCGTAATGACGAATGAATCGGGTTTCCCATCAATTACTGAATATTTTACTGTTGTGTCTAAAGTGTTAGGGAAACAGTTTTCGAACATCCATGCCAACTCTTTATTGGCAATGGCTTTTTTGACCTTTTTAATGGTATTATCAACCGTTTTACTTACAAAATGACGTTTGCTAATTTCAGGGCGGTTTGATATATATTTTAAGTTCTTATAGCTAGCAAAACTTGGTGTGCCTGCCAGCATGATGCCTCCAGTAAAGAGAAGTGAGTTTTTAAGAAAATTACGTCTTTTCATAATTGTATTTTTATCGGTATTCGATTTTGAAATTTTCAAAAGGAATAAAATTTATATTATTGAACGATAATTTCATCAATAAAAATAAAAGTCCCTATATTTTTACGTTTGGGACAATTTGCCACTACTCTTAAATATTTGCAACTTATTGCGTCAAAATTCACAGTTAATTGAGCCACTTCAACATTGCCATTAGTTTTATTTTCTTTGGTTTTAGTATTACGCCATTTTTTTATTAATTGATAATTCTCTCCATCATTCGATATTGAGATTTCAATAGCATTCGGAAAATAAATGCTCGAAGGTTTATCTGAGATACAATTTAATGTGACGTTGGTAATTACTTCTGAGTTGTCAAATTCAATGGTAGCATCTAAATTGATATCTAAAAATCCTAGCCATTTTCCATTTCCCCAAATGTTACCACCATTATTTAGGTCGAGCAAAGTTTTAGGACCTTGCGCCGAGTATTTAGCATGTGGCAAGTTTTTTAAGCTTATTTTACAGGCTCTAGCTTTGTGTATAAGAGCTGTTTTTGTTTCAATATCGCTAAATGTATTTGAATTTATTACCGATATAGCTTTTACGATGGTCGTAGAATCTAAAGCCAATGGCGATTTATATAAGAATCCATTTTTTATGCTGGGAATACTACCATCAATTGTATAGTAAATATTGGTTTCAAATTCAGTTTCAATAGTTACAATTAGTTTTTTACTTATCGTGTCTACTTTTGTTGTAATTATGGGGCGATAGGCACTAAATGAACAGTTGATTCCTTGTTTGTAATACTCTTGGCATTTTTTATCGGCTGATATATGAAATCTATCCCACGATTTGTTTTTCTCTTGTGTCCAAGCATTTTCTGCTAAAGCAAATAGGCGAGGGAAAAGCATATATTCAACATTTTCAGGTTTTTTCATGTGCTCAGTCCAAATACAGCCCTGTAAACCTAAAATTTGAGGGAGAAAATTTGGATCGATATTTTGGGTCGGGTTTAAATCGTATACCTGACGGAGTGGTGTATACCCTCCCCAAGCAGAAGGTTCGTGTATGCTGCTACTTTGATAGTGATCGAAATAATAAGAGGTTCCTGTTGCTAATACTGTTGGGTGTCCTTTTTTAAGTATATTTTCGAATTCTTTAATTCCTCCCCAGTACATAATATTTGCTGATGGCGACAATTTGCCTTCTAAAATCTCATGCCAGCCCATTAGTTTACGACCTTTTGATAAAATATATTTGTCGAAATGATTGATGAAATAGCTTTGTAAACCTTTCTCGTCGAATTTATTTTTTGACATTAATTTTTGACAGTTGGCACATTTTTTCCAATTGCTTTTATTCACTTCATCGCCTCCTATATGTATATATTCCGAGGGAAAAAGTTCAATAATCTCATCGAGCACATCCTCCAATAACTGATAGCTTTTGGGGTTTGAGGCACAATACACGCCAATATTATCTAAGCTTTTATTTTTTTT
Organism: Marinifilaceae bacterium; assembly: GCA_016744515.1. Lineage (GTDB taxonomy): Bacteria > Bacteroidota > Bacteroidia > Bacteroidales > Marinifilaceae > Ancylomarina. The sequence continues at coordinate 15,188 of JADGEF010000009.1, forward strand.
GTCTTTGCAAACTAAATCGGGGTAACAGTTAAATACGATTTCAGAATGTCCAGGTAGCTCTATTTCTGGTAAAATAGTTACATAGCGTTCTTGTGCATATTTTACAATCTCTTTAACTTCTTGCTGAGAATAAAAACCACCATATTTTGATCGGTTATCCCCCTCTCTCCAAGCTTCAATATCTTTCCAAACTTTATCAGGATCTTTAACGACTCTCCAAGCGCCAATATTTGTTAATTCGGGATGTGATTTAATTTCGATTCTCCAGCCAGTTCCATCAACCAAGTGCCAATGAAAAACGTTCATTTTATTCATGGCTAAATAATCGATATAATCTTTTATAAATGAAGTTGGCATAAAGTGTCGCGATACATCTAAATGCATACCCCTCCACTGAAATCGAGGTGCATCATTAATTGTAATAGCAGGAATTTCTACTGTTTTGTTGTCGGAAACCGAGAACAATTGAATTAAGCTTTGTATGCCATAAAACAGACCTGATTCTGATGACGCTTTTATTGTAACCGAGTTTGCGCTACAATTTAGCTCATAGCCTTCATTGGCAATGTTTAGTGCATTGTTTAATACGAAATGTATTGTGTTGGGTTTACAAGTATCTGATATTTTTATTTTTAAATTGTGATTGAAATAAGGTGCTAATTTTGAGTTTAAACGAGTTACTATAGTTTGAGCTTGCTTAGAATTTGCCGTTAGACTTGTTTGTGTATTTATCGTAAATGTGCCTTTATCTTTTTGTACATTATTGGGATAAGGTACGATGTTAACATCCAATGATTTGTTTTCATTAGAAGCACATGATATAAAAAATAAGCAAGTAATTAAGGCAAGAAAAAAGAGATGTAAATGTCTCATTTGATTTATGTATCGTATCCAATATTTATTGGATATGGTTTATTATTATTTATTTCCAACTAAAATTCCCGAAACACTCCAGTGATTAAAGCTACTGCCTTCGTCATCGCCCTGATCAATAGTTACTTTAATTGTATGTGTTCCCTTGTCTAAATTATTTAAAGGAATATAAAAAGGTTGTGTTAGAGTAGCTGGACACCAATTCGATCGACTTAAATCTGAACTTGATAAACCGTTGCCAAAGTTACCCGAAGATGGATTCGACATGCGGTATGTTGCACAATCGCTACGCCATGGTGTATGTTTGAAAACCAATTTATTATCAATAAATATCTGATTGAGTTTGGGAATAAATTCGTCGCCATTTCCCCATCCACCATGTCCAGTTGTTGTAAATAGTAATTGTGGGTTTTTAATATCAGTAGTCATATTAAATTCCATACTTAGGGTGTCGTTTTTGAACATGCGACCATAATTTTGACCTGAGGCTTCCATTATATTTAAAGTGTAGAATAAGGGTTTAATAAATTTCTTCTTAGGCGGATTATTTTCAAAAGGAGGGTAGTAGTTTAAGTCCAAACTTACTTTATGTCCCCCTTTATCGTAGTTGCCAATAAAAACACCAATCCATAATTCTTTTTTATCCATGGAAATAAGTTCGGTGATTTCTTGTTTATAAACGACTGAGTCTTGCCAGTTATAATTATTAATGGGACGTTTGTTGTTAAAATAGCCAACACCAAACGAAGTGAAGAATCTCATTAACTCTATGGGAACAGTATAATTATTGGTACTGATTACGCCTTGATATTCTGTGCCCTTATTATCCATATAAATGGGTAATTCTTTTAGACCATTTTTTAAAGCTGCTAATATCGATTTTTTATTATCATCAGCAAGGGTAAATACACAACCTGTTCTGTCGTAAGCATCGCCATTGGACCAATTTGTTAATGTTATAAATACGTTTCCATTGGGATTAAGCTTTGGTAATTTTACTTTTTTCAGAATAATAGTTCCCTTTGAAAAATGGTAAGTGTGGTTAATTATTTCTTTTTTAGGGTTTATAATATCATCTTGAAAATTTATTTGTTCCTTATGAAACACAGGAATTGTGACATATCGTGATTTAATAATAAGTTCACGATAACGAGCCTGACTTATGGGAGGAATATTTTTTTGAGGGTAATGCATATAGCCTTTTTCATGATCGATAGATTTCGCCAAAAGGGTGTAATTTCCATTTGCCACATATTTAAGTATCAGTCCGTTTTCTATTATGGCAGATAGGGATGGAGATGCTTTAAATTTGGTTTTGGTGGTATACCAAACATCTATTCTGTTTGAGAATATAACAAAGCTGGCCTTTTGACACTGGTAACCAAGTATTGTTAGTTTTTTATTACTTGCAGTGGCTTTCGATAACTCAGAAAAAGGGCGTATTTGTTTGTATTGTGTAGAATCAATATCAAGAACTTTGACAACTGATTTTGTATTATAATCAATAAAAGAATTTTCTATTTTCGATGTGCTTGATAATTTAACAATTCCATTTGCACAGGTTAGTACAATTCCTTTACTGGGAATTAATTTACCTCTGTTGAATTGTTCGTAGGTTATTTTCACTAATTTTTCTTTCTTATTTGTCTTTTTTAAGGCAAATGATGAAAGAGAAATTAATAGACAAAATACAAATAATAGTGTTTTAATTTTCATTGGTATATTCTTTTTAGTCTGTTAAAAACAGACTGTTGTGTTCGAGTTTTACAGCCTGATTTTAAAATTTTATTTTGACATAGACGAAGGGTAACTTCCTCTTTCCGTGCCCCTTTTAAAATTTGGTTTTTTCGACATTTTAAAGTCTAGTTCTCCTCCATTAAGTATGTCTTGATGTTTTATGAAATTAAGTTTATAGTTTTTGTTATTAAGCTTAATTTTATTTACAAAAATATTTTCTGAAGAATTCTCAGGAGAATTTATACTAAATGTTTTCCCATTTTCTAAATTTAAAGTTATTTTCTTAAATGAAGGAGAGCCAAATACATATTCGTCAGTTCCAGGACAAACAGGGTAGAAACCCATTGCACTAAAAATATACCAAGCCGAAGTTTGTCCATTATCTTCGTCGCCGCAATAGCCATCAGATTGTGGTGTATATAAGCGATCCATTACTTCTCTAACATGTAGCTGAGTTTTCCAAGCTTGTCCTGCATAATTGTATAAGTATATCATATGCTGAAGGGGTTGATTTCCATGTGCATAATTCCCCATATTTATGATTTGCATTTCACGAATTTCATGAATAGTAAAGCCATAATAAGAATTATCGAATTTTGGTGGCATACTAAATACGCCATCCAAAGTAGAAATGAATTTCTTTTTTCCGCCCATTAAATTGATTAAGCCTTGTATATCCTGAAAAACAGACCATGTGTAGTGTAGGCTATTTCCTTCGGTAAAAGCATCGCCCCATTTTAAAGGATTAAAGGGTGATTGAAATGTTCCATCTTCATTTTTACCACGCATTAAACCCGTTTCAGAATCGAAAACATTTCTGAAATTTTGAGCTCTTTTAGCAAACAGATCAATTTCCGCTTGTGGACGTCCTAATTCAATTGCTAGTTTGTATATGCAAAAGTCGGCGTAGGCATATTCCAGTGTTCTGGCTGTATTTTCATTAATACCTACATTATAGGGTATATAGCCTAGTTTGTTGTAATAATCAGCTCCCAATCTACCTACCGATGTAATATCTTGTTTATAGCCTTTGGTGTTTTTAATAATAGCTTCGTATAGTGTTTTAATATCATAACCTCTAATTCCTTTTAAATAAGAATCAGCAATTAAGGATGCTGAATTTGAACCAATCATACACCCTCTATGACCCGGACTTGCCCACTCGGGTAACCAAGCACTTTCTTTGTAGGTGTTGACTAAGCCTTTCATAATTTGAGCATTCAAATCTGGATACATGAGTGTGAAAAATGGAAAGACTGCCCGAAATGTATCCCAAAAGCCATTATCAGTAAACATATAGCCGGGCAGTACTTCACCATTGTAAGGACTGTAATGAATCACTTCATTTTTATCGTTAATTTCATAAAACTTGCGTGGGAATAATAGAACACGGTATAGGCAAGAGTAAAATGTTTTAAATTGATCGTCGCTGCCTCCTTCAACTTCTATACGTGAAAGTTCTTTATTCCAAGCCTGTTTTGCTTCTGCTAAAACCTGATCGAAATTTTTGTTTCCAATTTCACGATCTAAGTTTAATTGTGCTTGTTCAGGACTAATAAAAGATGAGGCTATTTTAACATGAATTTGTTCTCCTTTTTTTGTTTTAAATTCAATAATTGCACCAACATGATCGCCAGTAGCTTTTTCTGAATTTTTGTATAGCTTATCACCATTCCAAGTGTGAGTTATTTTAAAATCCTTATCGAATTCGGCTACAAAATAGTTATGAAAGTTATCAGGAACACCACCTGAATTGTTACGACAATAGCCAATAATCTTTCTTTCCTTAGGTAAAATAGTGACTTCTGATCCTTTAAAAAAGGCATCTAAAAGAATGTACGATTTCTCATTTTTAGGAAATGTAAATTGAAACATGGCAGCTCTTTCAGTGGGTGTAAGCTCTATACTCACATCATAATCGGCCAAATAAACTTTATAATAATTTGGCTTTGAAATTTCTGCTTTATGCGAAAACCAAGAGGCTCTGTCATCTTCTTTAAACTTTAAATCACCCGTTACAGCCATTAACGAAAAGGCCGCATAGTCGTTAATCCAAGGACTTGGTTGGTGGGTTTGTTTAATACCTCTAATAGTTTTTGCATCATAGGTATAGCACCATCCATCGCCCATTTTACCTGTTTGGGGTGTCCAAAAATTCATGCCCCATGGCAAGGCTATGGCTGGGTAAGTGTTTCCATTTGATAAAGCATATTCAGAATCGGTTCCCATTAGTGGATTTACCCATTGTAGAAGAGTGGTATCCCGTTCAAGGGCTAAGCTTATTCTTGATTGGAAAAACAAGCTTAGTAAGATTAGTATAAAAATAGTTCTCTGGTTCATACTTTACAATTTATCTGGGATATAATGGGATATATACTGTTTCCCTATTCAGTTCTCTGAATTTTTATATGTTTTTCTCTATTTTTACTTCGAATTATTCTGTTTTAACAGAGCTTATCTCAGTGTTTATTATAGTTTTACCTATTTATATTTCTAATTTATCGGAATATTCTCCTAGCTTATCGAGTGATCCTTCTAATTGCTCCGAATATACTTCTAGCTTATTGGATGATCCTTCTAGTTACTTCGAATATCTTCCTAGTTTATCAGAACATACTCCTAAATCTTTGTAATCTTCTGTAAGATCTTCTGTTTCCCAATCAGGAACTGGTGTTGTTTTACTAATATACAATAGACTGTGGTCTATCTTCTATTTTTTTTCCAAATTCAGTGTTGATTTTTTTGCCCATTTTGAAAATAAGTTCACCACCCGCCATAATATCTTTATGCGTGATGAATGATTTGCTATAGTCTTTACCATTTAGAGTTACCGACTGGATATAAATATTTGTGTCGCTATTGTTCTCAGCAATAATATTAAACTTCTTATTATCTGGTAAGTTTATACTTGCTTCGTCGAAAAGTGGACTCCCGAAAACATAGGCACCATTACTTGGATTAACAGGATATAAACCCATGGAAGACATGATATACCAAGCTGACATTTGCCCACAATCTTCATTCCCAGATAATCCATCCGTTTTATCTGTGTATAAATTTTTCATGATGAAACGCACTTTACTGGCTGTTTTGTATTGTTGCCCAGCGTAAGCATATAAGTAAGTAATGTGATGAGAGGGTTCGTTGCCGTGTGCATACTGACCAATAAGACCTGTGATATCAGATGAGGCACCTTTTTCCAATTCTGATGAAATTGAGAATAATGAATCGAGTTTGTTAATAAATGGTTTGTCGCCACCCATAAGGGCTATTAATCCTTCAGGATTTTGTGGTACTAACCACAGGTATTGCCAAGCATTACCTTCGCAGTAGTCGTTAATACGGTGTTGTGCTGAGTAGGGATCGAAAGGAGTTCGCCAGCTACCATCTTTCATTTTACCTTTCATAAATTTATCTGATGAATCGAAGTAGTTTTTGTAGGCTTCGGCTCTTTTTGCAAAGTAGGCGGCGTCTTTAGTTTTGCCTAATTTTTTTGCTAATTGGCTTATAGCCCAATCACTAATTGCATACTCCATAGCCATTGCTACAGATTCGTGTATGGTATCAGCAGGTATATAACCCAAGGACATTATTTCTTTAATACCAGGCTCAAAATTACCCATGGCGGTTGTTTTTACAGCTTCGTATGCAATATTGATATCAATATTCTTAATTCCTTTTAGGCAAGCGTCAACCACAACCGGAATAGCAGAATAGCCCACCATTGTATTGGTTTCAGATCCCATTAAATGCCATACAGGCAATTTGCCCTGTTGCTGATAAATGGCTAACATAGAATTTACCATATCATCAACACGGTCAGCCTGTGTAAGTGTAAATAGGGGATGAGCAGCTCTATAGGTATCCCATAATGAAAATACGGTATAGTTGTCGAAACTGACATGAGTATAGGCTTTTTTATCGGTTCCTAAATAGTCTTTATTGGTATCATTGAATAGGGCAGGAGCAATCATGCTATGATACATAGCAGTATAGAATATTCTTAATTTTTCTTTGCTGTTTGTTTTTACTTCAATTTTGTTTAGCTCCTTATTCCATTTTGCTTGGGCTTGTGCAACAAGTTGATTAAAATCCCAATTTGGAACTTCAGCTTTTATATTATTCAAAGCACCTTTAATACTTAGAGGAGATATTCCTGTTTTAAGCATGAGTTCGCCATTGCCTTTAAATTCGATAATGGCTAATTGTAATTTGTCATCAATAATTTGAATACTTTTAATTTTTCTTGAAAATTTAGTGGCATAAAAAAGGCGTTGATCTTTCGACCATCCCTTAGAAAAACGATAACCTGCTATGGAATAATCTCCTGTTTGTTCGATAAGACCTTTTTCCAATTTATCCCAACCAATTCCTCTACCCAAATCGATTATAATTTGAGAATTTCCTTCATTATTGTAGGTGTACTTTTGGAAACCTACACGCTCCGATGCTGCTAGTTCAACGTCGATATTATATCGATCTAAATGCACAGAATAATAGCCAGCCTTTGTAACTTCCTTTTGATGGCTAAAATTCGAAAGTCTGTTTTTCGCTGTTGAGTTTAGAGTGTCGGCTTTTTTAATTCCCATTACAGGCATCATCAATACATCTCCTAAGTCGCCTATTCCAGTGCCACTTAAATGAGTATGTGAAAAACCAATAATGGTTGAATCTGATTGGTGATAACCTGAACACCAATCCCAGCTTGTTTTGATATTGTTGGGACCTAGCTGCACAGCTCCAAAAGGAACACTAGCACCAACAAAAACATGGCCATGACCGCCTGAGCCAATTATGGGGTCGACAAACTGAACAGGATTGTTATTTATTGCAATATGTTGGTTCTCTTTTGTTTGGCAGGATGTGATTCCAAGGCTTAATGACAGTGCCAAAATTAGAATCTCACTTAGGTTTAACTTGTTCATATTAAATAGATATAGTGGTGTTGATTTGATATTTAATGTGTCTATTTCTCAATTTGATTTATTTCGACTAATACAGGATAATGATCTGATATATGTTTGTTATTATCGAGTCTGTCATCTATATGTGCATAAGATAGTATGTTGATGTTTTTAATGAAACAGTAATCTATTCGTTTAGTAACGGGGTTGTTATTAAAAGCATTAAAGGTGCCTTTGGGGCCATAAAAGGGAGAAGATGTTAGCTCAATTGCATCGCTTAGTTCTTCTTTTAATATTGTAATTGTCTTTTCTTGAGGAGTTACATTTAAATCTCCCATAAGAATGACTGGTAAATTTTCATTGTTGATTGCTTCGATTTTTTTAAGGATTAATCGAGCTGAATTTTCTTGTGCAATTTTGCCTTGATGGTCAAAATGAGCATTGAAAATATAAGTTTGTTTTTTTGTGTTGAGATTTTCTACAAGTGCGTAAGTACAAATGCGTTCTAAAGCAGCATCCCAACCTACTGATATTTTATCTGGCATTTCAGAAAGCCAAAATGTTGACTGTTTAATGATTTGATATTTCTTTGTATTATAAAATATGGCACAGAATTCACCTTTTGTCTTGCCATCTTCTCTTCCTATTCCTACGTAATTATATTGGTTTAATATACTATCTAAAAATGTTATTTGATTGTAAAGCCCTTCTTGTGTTGCAATAATATCAGGCTTATAGTTCTGAATTAATTCAGCAATTTTGTTTTTGCGTAAGTTCCAATTATTTTCAGTATCCCATTTGTTATCGTATCGAATATTAAACGACATAATTTTCGATGATTGTCCCCAAAGCGTGCCATATAATGTGAACATGATTAAAATGAAGACTATATGTTTTTTTATTGGTAGCATTTATGTGAGCTTAAAAAAATCAGTATTGAGAATATGAATGTTCTCTTTGTAATTGAGAAATTTCATTAACTATTACTTCTCATTTTAGGATGTTAAATTTGAGAAGAAGAGTAATTAAATATTAGAAATAATTTCAATTGAATGCAAATAAGATTTAAAGGAGATTGGTCAATAACCAACCTCCTTTAAAATAGTTTATTTAATTTTTAGGTCCTTCTCCATAATTTGGATTTTCTTTATCAAACCATAAGCGTTCTGTGTTTAAAATACGAGGATCATTTGAACCTGTTGTGAAGTTTTGTTCAGCGTAAGCCTTCGATTTGTTGGCAAAGTTAATATTAGACTCAAGAGGAGTTCCAATCTCGAATCTTCTTGGAATCGTCAATTCTGAACCGGAAGAAATAAAATCTTCCCAAGCAAAATAGGCACTATTCTTTTTAGGAATTCCTGAACGACGAACTAAAGTCCATAAGTCGCTTGGAGCTAATGCATAGTTGATATATTGCTGAATATACACTTTTTCTAAACCATCAGTACTTAAATCACAAATAGGTTGTGCTAGTAAAGTTGCAATTTCACCACTTTTCAGTTTAGTCGAAGCATCAACATCATTTGCATATACAACATCTTCTGCGTAATAAGGGAGTTGATTGTTTTTAGCAATCAGATCCATTCTCGTAACTGACAATTCAACACCTTTGTTCAGGTATTCCTGAGCTGTCTTCGGTAAAGAAGCTCCCAGTATTTTAAATTCAGCTAAGAATAAATTAGTCTCTGCCGAACTACCCAAAATTACGATCAATTGAGGATAATTATTCTTTAATTCTAATAATCTTCCATTTGGTTTCGTTGGATAGATGTAATCTACTTTGGTACGCGTGATTTTTTCAGAATATGAAGAAGTAGCCGAATAGGTCTTCTCGAAACTATCTTCACCAATTGTTACATTTAACTTGTAAAGACCGCTCTGATTAAAGTAGATGTCATTAGCTGAATTTAATTTGGCATCAGGAGCTACAGGAACACCGTGGTATCTAACCCAAGGTTCGCCTGGAGCTTTCCATCCTGAAAAATTGCCTTCTGTATCTACATTTACATATTGCTCCACATACGGAGGCAAAGTTTTACCATTGTCAATAAATGCTTGCACAATCTCAGCATTAAAGTCATTTTTATCAAAAATGCAACGAACACGTGGATCTTGATTACTTACCAAAAAATCTATTACATTTTTTCCAGCAGCTCCGGGTTGAGTTCCTTCACCGGTACCATAATATTTAATGTCTCTCTTGTAGATGAAGTCGTCATTCACGTCATCCATATAACCTACTGAAGAGTTTACAACTGTTTCAACGATACCTATTGCTCTGGCACGATCTGAATTAACCAATCGGGCTGCAATTCTTAGTTTTAGTAGATTACAAAACTTTGCCCACTTAGCATAGTTGCCATCAAAAATCACATCTTGACTATAAATTTGAAATTGATCAGAAGCGCTTAAACCAATAATTGCGGCATCCAATTCCTTCAACCAAACATCAAATAAGGTTGCCTGAGAATCTACAATTGGTGTCAATAACATTGGTGTTGTATAAGGAGCCAAAGCAGCTTCGGTATATACCAATGAACCAGTATTATCTGTGTTGTTCATAGCTGTATGAATTTGCACAGGATAGGTCATTGCCTTTAAAGCTTGATATTTCGCTTTTTCTTTTTCAGGCATTGCGTCTATACGGTATTGTATGTCGCGTGTCTGATTAAATAAACCACTAAAAAGATTTTGTTTTGAAGAGGGACCCATACGTACAACATCTTCCGAGTTTCCAGTACCAGCAGTCGTTAATTGTGACCATGGAAAAATATAATCAAAATTATTATAAAACCAAATTGTGTAATCATTGTTAAACATCTGTTCTGTAGCCTTGGTCATTGAGTATGACAATTCTGGCTCAGAGATCTTTGAAGGATCGCTATTTAGGTCTGCAAATTTATCTTTATCACATCCCCATCCGAAAACAGATAGAAGAGTAATAAGTATTATATATGTATTTTTCATTTTTTGAAATTTTTAAATTAAAAATCAAGAGATATACTCATGGTATAAGAAGCCATATATGGGCTAAAAGCACGTTCTCTAAAAGAATCGTTACTACTTGTACCTCTAAAACTTTCAGGATTAATGTTGTTAGGAAGAGAATTGTAGATGTATCCTAAATTTCTTGCATTTAACGAAATGTTACATGACTGAGCACCAAGTTTTTGAGCTAAATTTTTAGGCAATTGGTATCCTAAGGATATATTTCTCAAAGCGATATAGTTAACTTCTGAGAACCAGTCGTCATTTACCACACCTGTACTCCATGAGTTGTTACGATACGTGTTGTAGGTAGCGTGAGTTGGCTCAACATAACCTTTGTCGTATGCTTCTTGGTAGGTTAAACCTCCAACATTTACACTTGATCCATTAGGGCTTGTAACCATTTGTCCTTCAGAGAATATTCCTTTAGGAATCATACCGTCGCTATAGGTTTCACCTTCAGTGTCAGCATATTTTGATGTCCACACAATTCCGCCATGAGATGCATCTCTACCTTTCAAGGAAGTTTTAAGTCTACCATAAGCTGTTCCGTATTTGTTTGAAAAAGAAGCCATATGTCCACCATAACGGGCGTCAATTAAAATTGAAGCACTAAATCCTTTGTATGAGATAGAGTTACTTAAAGAACCTTCAAAATCAGGTTGAATCTTACCAATTTTCTCTGGTTTATTACTTCTAACATAGTAAGCACCACGTTTTCCGTCATTCCAATTAAGTAGTTTTGTTCCATTTCGAGAATCATTGGCATCATCTGATTTCCATTCCTTAGGTTTAGAGTCAGACATGATAACACCATATTCTCCACCATCGTAAGCTACAGAACCTACGCGGAAGTTACCAAAGCCAATACTACCACCCATGGTTTTGTATGCTCCGAAATTTTCATGAAGATCTTCAACAGTTGTTGTGTTTTTCCAGTAGTTAAATGTGAAATCCCATGAAAAATCTTTCGTTTTTACTGGAGTTATATTTATGCTTAATTCGAAACCTTCGTTATTAAGTGTTCCAATATTGGTAAGTAAATTTTTATAACCTGATTCTCCTGGTAAACTAATTTTTCCGATTTGATCTGTAATTTTTTCTGAATAAATAGCAGCATCAATTCCAACACGGTTATTGAACATTCTTAGATCCAAACCTAACTCCCATGAGTTTTTCATTTCAGGACTAATGCCTTTGTCAACAAGAGTTGAAGAAACTGAATTGTTATAGATAAATCCACCACCAGCTAATTCATATTTACCTATATCATATCCTGTATTAATAGAATAAGGATCTGTGTCATTTCCTACTTTAGCCCATGATAATCTTGCTTTACCAAAGGTTACCCATTCTGGTAAATCAAAGGTTTCTTTAAATAACCATGATGTACTCACTGAAGGATAAAAGAAAGAGTTATTTCCTGTTCCATTAGTGTAAACCAAAGAAGAAGTCCAGTCATTACGGCCTGTGATATCTACAAAAAGCTGATCTTTGTATCCAAAATTAGCAAGGAAATAAACCGAATTGATTTGCTTTGTACCAGTAATACCACCGCTTGATTTTAAGGTTTTTTTACTATTCCCAAGGAAATATTTACCAGGAACAATTAAGCCACCATCTGTTTTAACCTCAGTATTAGATTTTTCTTGCTCCCATATTTGAGCACCTACAATTAAGCTGGAAGTAAAGTCCTCATTAAAATCTTTATTAATGATTGCAGCCATCTTTATTGTCTTACTCTCATCGGTATTATGTCTTAATTTGTATGATCCACCTTCGTTTGCATAACCGTTTCCTAGATATTTACCCTCAAACTTTCTAGTGTAAGAGTTCATATTGGCTTCCATATTTACAGATAACCAATCAGTAACAGTGGCAGTTAGCTTTACAGTAGGTCTAATCACCTGTTCTTTAGATACACTCTTATTATTATTATATTCAAACCAAGTTTTTCTTCCTGGAACATAACCATAATCGTCCCCATAGTTATTACTCGGTACACCACCATGTGGAGCCTGGTAATATTCTTGTTGCTTATACTTTTTAGTATCATACTGGTTTACCCAATCTCCGGTTACGAAGGCTTGCGATAAATTATTACTTGGATTTTGTGATGTCGAATTAGCTATAGAAATAGAAGCTTCGGCTTTTAACCACTTCGCTAGTTTGTAAGATCCTTTAAATAACAATGAGTTTCTTTCAAAAGTATTTGAAGGATAAATACCTGATCTTTTATTATACGAATCTGACAGGTAGAAAGTTCCTTTTTCGTTACCACCATTCAAAGCGATTGAGGTATTTGAGCTAAAGCCTGTTTCGTAAGCATCAACCATATTGTCCTTGATTGGGCTGTAAGTTGTTTCTTTACCATCAAAACCGATCATAGTACGTCCGTCAAATTTAGGACCAAATGTATATCCACCCCAACCACTACCAATGATGGTAGGCATACCACCTTCAGTTGTGTAAAATTGGTCTGTATTGTATCGTTTGAAAGATCCATTAGAATATTTCTCACCATAGTCAACATAACCTGCAATACCACCCTCACCATATTCATATTGAATATCAGGCTGATCATATACATAATCAATACCAAAAGATTGTTTAAAGTGAACACCAATCCCTTTTCTGGCTTTTCCTTCTTTTGTTTTGATAATAATGGCACCATTCATACCTCGTGAACCATAAAGAGCTGTTGATGCAGCACCTTTCAATACAGTAACACTCTCATAGTCATCAGGGTTCAAGTTTTTTAGCTGGTTTCCAAAGTCATTCGAATCGGCATTCCAGTCAGCACTTGCATTTGAAATCGAATTCTCAATGATAACACCATCAATAACAAAAATAGGCTGGTTGTTGTTGGAATTCAAAACTGAGATACCGCGTATCTGAATTTTAGAGTTACCAAAAAGACCACCATCAGATGAGGTGATACTCAAACCGGCAGCTTTTCCTTGTAATGCTAATACAGGATTAACAGTATTAGTAGAAGCTAATTCGCCCCCCTTAACTTCGGTAGCAGCAAAACCAAGTTTTTTCGTTTCTCTTTTAATACCCAATGCCGTAACAACAACTTCTTTCATTTGTTCAGAGTCTGTTACCATTACAACATTAATTACAGATTGAGAATCAATTGTAATTTCTTGCGTTAACATTCCAATAAAACTAAATGTTAGAACATTAGATTCGTTTGGTACTTGAATCTCGAATTTCCCTTCGATATCTGTTATTGTTCCTAGTGTGGTGCCTTTTACCACAATTGTAACTCCAGGTAATGAAGTTCCATTTTCTTCAGTCACAACTCCCTTAATGATTTTTTGGGAAGCAACTGTTAAGTTGTTTTCGTATCGATTTGCAACGTTTGCATTTGCAGATAATGGTAAAACCATTATTGTAAAAAGCAAAGCTGAAATTCCTATCTTTCTAAGCCTAAATGGGTTTTGTAGGATTAAGTAAAGATTTTGTAAAACATTTTTGTTCATAATTTAGTCGATATTAATTTAATAAATGGAAAACAATCTGGTCATTATTGTTTTCGTTTGGTCTTTATAAGATAATTGTATTCTTAGATGCTAAATCGATTTAGCATCTAAGAATATTTTTATAATGAGGTGTTTAAAATTTACAAGTCGCTTTTAATATTAACTTTCATTCATTTGATTAATGCATAGGCATATTTAAAATTTTTATTTGTTCCAAAAAAGATAATTTTCTTGGAATAATTTTTATGTGTTAAATTTTGAATATCAAGTTGAATTCGCTGACTACTAAACCGATTTAGCAATTTTGATAAAAATAAACTTTTAGGGCTTGTTTTTTAATTTTGTTTGTCAACTTCTATAGTTCAACTTTCATTCACTTGATTTAATGCAAAAGCATATGCTCCAATTCCTATGGCCTTACTAGCTCCCAATTTGCTTGAACAAATTGCTAAACGAGGTTCTGGATCATACTTTAAACTCTTGTTAGTACCAGGAATTTTGATTTCTGTGGAACGATCTTTTATGAATTCTTGAAATTCTTCCTCATTATCAATATTATAAATCGTCTGTACTAATCGAGCCTGTTTGTCACCTTGAGCTGTTTTAAACTGCCCGTTTATTTCAGCCATAACAGAAGGCATATACAAATTATGAGCTCCTGTTAATCCTCCTCCAATTACAGCAATTCCATCAGTTATTGTAAGTAAGTTAGCCAAGTTGTCACCAATACATCTTCCAAACATTTTAAACGCATCAAGGGCAGCTTTTTGATCTGGATTGCTAGAATCTATTGCAATATCATAAATATCCTTAGGCATCAATTCATATGAATATTCTTTAGAGGTGTTTTGTGAAAATTCTCTTTGAATAGCACGAGTACTAATGCCTTCCTCAGCAAAACGATCAGGAAATATTCTTGAACTTGTTAGCCAAACTTCGCTTGCTATTGAGTTATCACCAATAAAAATCTCATTATCATGAACCATTCCACCTCCAAATCCAGTACCTAGAGTTATTCCAACTAAGTTTCTGTAACGTTTGGGGCTATTAACTTTTTCCAATTTTTTGTTTATCTCTGGAAGTATTCCACCTAATGCTTCTCCATATGCGAATAAATCCCCATCATTATTAATAAAAACAGGAATATTAAATATGCCTTCCAACATTGGACCTAGAGCTACACCGCCTCTAAAAGCAGGTAAGTTTGGTAAGTCTCCAATTATACCTTTCCTATAATCTGCAGGTCCTGGAAATGCAAAACTAATAGCTATAGGATCTTCCTTTAGCAAATCTTTAGTTTCTTGAAAACCGTTTATAATTGTTTCTAAACAAAGATTTAATTTATCAGCATTAGAAGGTTTTATAATAGGTTTTATAATTTCAACACCTCCTTTAATTGCCGAAAAAACAAAGTTTGTTCCTCCCGCATCAAGAGTCAATACAACTCTTTCGTCACTCCATATATTCATATTCGTTTTTTACTTTCTTTTATAAAATGATAGACCCAAAATGTAGCCTATGCATACTAATGTTACTATAAAACCTGTCATTAATGAAAAAATATCAGCAACAGCTCCAAAAATTACAGGCACAATTGCACCTCCAATAATAGCAGTTACCATTAGTCCTGAAATCTCATTACTTCGTTCGGGCATGGCATCAATTGTAATTGAAAATACCAATGGGAAAATATTGGCGAAACCTAAACCAATAATAAATATGGCTGCGAATCCCATAACTGAATTAGTCGCAATAAATAGCCCTGAAATTCCAATTATAGCAATAATAGATGTGATCTTAAGAAATTTTTGAGGTGACATCCAATTTAAAATGATACCACCCAAAAATCGACCAGTCATTAATGCTAAAAAGAAGAATAGTGTTCCCCAAAGACCTAATTCTTTAATGTCAAAATTGAATTTGTGTTCCAGAAAATTGGGGAGTTTTGCACTCATACTTACTTCTGCACCTACATATAGAAAAATGGCCAGTACCATGAAAAATACATATGGATTTTTAAGTAAAGACAATACAGACTTAAATGAAGCTGGTGCTTCAGCATCATCTCTTTTTTCTTCAATTTTAACAGACCATAAATAGGCGATGGCAATTAATAAAATGATTGAATATATAGGAAATAATAATTTCCAATCTAGTCCCCAATATTTTGCAGCGAGTAAGGGTAATAATGCTCCAGATAAGGAACCTATTGCTTTAAAAAATTGACCAAATGAAAGGTTTCTTGAATATTTACCTTCAGGAGATACATCTCTCATGATAGGGTTACCTGCTACTTGTAATATAGTTGCTCCTGTTCCTAAAAGCAGGAGTGAACCGAGAAGTAAACCAAAGGAAGAGAAATCACCTATAATTGGAACAATTAAACCTGCCAATGCGACTAGCATACCAATGATTAATACAGGTTTCTTTCCTTTTCTATCTTGATATAGTCCCATAGGAACAGATAATAGTCCAAACATGATAAAGCCCATGAATGTTACCAGTCCTGCCATGAAATTTGATAATTGATAGTCATTTTGCAACTGGCTTGTTAAAGGTCCTACAACATCACCAAATCCCATACATAGGAAGGCTAAGAATATTGGACCTGATTTTAAGTAATTATTTTTCATGGTAGAGCTTGTTTTTATCTATTTATTTGAATGTCAATTCTTATATGTAATTAATCTTAAGCATGATATTTAACTAAATCGGTTTAGCAATATGTGTAATGTCAAATTAGGAATTAGATATCAGTTATTCTAAATATTGATTTATGTGTTGTTTTTTATTTGGGTGTTAGATAATTAACAGTTCTAATTGCTTTCTATAGCACCACTATTCTTTTTATATAGGTTTATTTTACCCTCTAAAACTACTGCAATAACCGTGTAGTAGTTATCGATAACTTGTTCAGGAATATTGATATAGGTAATACCAGGATATGAATTCCAAGATACTTTACAAAAAATCTTATCTTTTAATAGGGTGCCATTTCCAACGGTATAAATTCGATTTATTCGATTAGAGATTCCTTTTAATACAATATTGCCGTCCTTTGGCGTATCTCTAACATATAGATATAATGTTGTACTATCTTTCGATAATGCCGTAGGACCATAAAAATACTCATAAGGAATGCCTTTTCGAGTATTATAAACTGCTTCGGCATGTTTATTTGTCCACTTGCCTAGTTCTTTTAAAATATTTTCTTGTTGTGCAGGTATTGTTCCGTCTGCTTTAGGACCTATATCTAAAAGAAGGTTACCTCCTTTACTAATACAGTCTACAAAAATATCGATAATTTGTAGGGGTGTTTTGTAATTATTATCGTTCTGTTGGTAACCCCAAGAATCATTCATTGTCATACACAACTCCCAATAATCTGCATACCTTCGGTATAAAGGAATTCCAATTTCTGGAGTACTGTAGTCTCCGTTGCCACTTAATCTAGAATTGAAAATTGTTTCAGGCTTGTTTTCAGATAAATAGGATAGTATTGTATTGACTTCCCATTCTTCGGCATTGTGCTCCCAATCACCATCAAACCACCAAAGATCTGGATTGTATTTTTTATTTAACTCTTTTAATTGACCGTGATTATATTTTAAGAATCGTTTCCACCTTTTTTCGTCATCAGTAATCTTATATCTAGTTATGGTTCGGGTGTGGTGGGTGTAATCTTTATTTGACCAATCGGGAAGAGAATAATACAAGCCAAGTTTTAAGCCTCTTTTTTTAAGAGCTTTTACAAATGGACTTATAAGATCTTTTTTTGCTGCAGAATTATTTTTAGAATTAAGATTTCCAAATTTGGTATCCCAAAGAGCAAACCCATCGTGATGTTTAGTCGTAATTACCGAATATTTAGCACCACTGTTTTTTATTAAGTCAGCCCAATGTTCAGGCTGATAGTTTTTTGCTGTAAAGTTTTTTGTTTGTTCTAAGTAGTCTTTATGAGAAATGTAGCCATTATAAAATGACCATGATTCACTAATGCCATTTACAGCATAAATACCCCAATGAATAAAAATACCCAGTTTGGCATCTTTAAACCATTCCATTTTTTGTTGGTATTGTATCGTGTCTGTTTTACTTACATATTGACCAATAGCTAATGAAGGCAACAGGCATAAGCAAATTAGTAATTTATTCATTTTATTGTTTTTTTAATCTTTATCTATTACTTATTGAAGATTCGGAAGTTGTTTTTGTTAAACTTCAGGTTCGATTTATTAATCTAGGTGTCAGCTCAATTCTCTTATTCTCACTTTTTTTAGAGCTTAAAATTTCTTCTATAATTTGAGTTGAATACATGGCTATCTTTTCAATCGGTTGCGCAACTGAAATCACTTTTGGTAAAGAATAATCGAACAGGTCAACATTATCAAAACTCACAAATTTGATATCAGTCACCTTGTCTTTATAATAGGTATTCATCAACCAAATGGCAATAACCGTGATCTGGTTATTCGTAAATACAACAGTATCAACACCAGATTCCATTAAGGTTTTTAGCTCTCTTTCTGTTTCCTTTTTTAAATCATTATTGTCAACGATTCTAATAAGCTGATTATCGAAATCGATATTCTTATTTTTCAGTGCCATTTTGTAACCCTCGATTCTATTCTTTATTGAATAGATGTTTGGAGTTAAGGTTATTAATCCTAACTTTTTAGAATTAGACTCAATTGCTTTCTCAACAGCATTTTTCATCGAAATTTTATTTTCGACCAAAATATAATTTGCAATCACATCTGGATCTTCTCTATCGAAAAACACCAAAGGAAAATCTCTAGATAATAATGATTTGATCGTATCACTTTGTATAAAACAAGATGCAACGACCAATGCGTCGACTTGTCGATTCACAAACATATTTAGCATTTGATCTTCTTTGGCTTTATTTTCATCGGTACTTCCAATAAAAAGATGATAGCCTTTATCCCAAAAATAATCTTCGATTAACCGCCCAATTTTTGCGAAAAATGGATTAGAGATATCTGGAACTAAATAACCTATTGTATTTGTTTTACCTTTTTTTAAGCTTTTTGCAATTTGGTTAGGTTGATAATTGACTTCTTGTACATATGCTAATACTCTTTGTTGTGTCTTTTTACTAATATTCATTTTATCTCCTTTGTTATTTAAAACAAAAGAAACAGTTGTTTTTGATAGGCCTAAATCTTGGGCAATATCTTTAATTGACTTTTTCTTCAAAGTGTGTATTTTTACTAAATCGGTTTACTAAATCGATTTACGAATGTATGTATTTTTTTTTATAATGCAAACAAAATTATTTGTTGTGATCGAATTCAATCATTCAAGATGGAGTTAAACTAGTTTTTAATGAGCTGGTTCAATGTTTGCTTCTGACCAGTTTTGCTCTAACTCTAGAGTGAAAGGGATCAGATTTTTAGTTGGATATATATAATACAGCTATTTTAAAAAAAATGGGAAGAGTTTATGATTCTGTAACTTTTTTAGTGAAAATCCAACTTCCAATAATAGCGGTAAAAGGAGCAACTAGAATGAGTCCAAAGCTTCCAACTAAGGTATGAAGCAGTTCTCCTGATACGTAGTTTAGGTTTAGAATATTAACCATTGGAGTTCCCTGAGCAATAAAAACCATTAGCAAAGCTGAGAAACCTCCAGAGTAGGCAAGAAGAAGTGTTGTCGTCATGGTGCCTACAACAGCTTTCCCAACTTCAAAACCAGACTGACGAAGTTCTTTTGGACTAATTTTGGGGTTGTGATTGATTACCTCAGCTTGCGAAGCAGCTATGTCCATGGAGATATCCATAACAGCTCCCGAAGATGAGATGAAAATTCCTGCTAAAAATATTTCAGTTAAATTAAGATGCGCAAAACCTGAATAGAGTAAGGTTTCGGAGAAGGGCTTAATAGCACCATGTATATTGAACAGATCACCAAAGATGATAGCCATGATACAGGTAATTGCAATACCGCTCATTGCTCCAAAGAATGCCACTATTCCTTTTTTGTTAGTTCCAGCAACAAGAAAAATGATTACAGAAGTTAGCAAAGCCACTATGGCTAATGATAATGGGATAGGAGGGTAGCCTTTTAAAAAACCTGGTAGTAGGAGTTTCCAAATTGCGAGGCCTGTAAACATGAACGAAAGAATGGCTTTAATGCCAGTCCAACCAGCAAAACCAATTAATAAAATAACGAATAGAATTAAAAGCCACAATTCGATATTGATTCTATAATGATCGACAACATTGGCACTTATAATTTTAGATTGATCTTCGTTAAGATTTAAGACTGTGAGAGTTTTATCACCTTTTGAGAATATTTTATCGAATTCCATACGACCAACCAATTGGTTGAATGCTTGTATTTCTAAACCTTTAAATTTACTTTCTAAAATTCTGATTTGCAATGCCTGAGTTCCTGTTTTTATAATACCTGTTTCCACTATTAAATCATCATTTATAGATAAAATGAGTGCCTTAACTCGAAGAGAATTGGTATCATTGGTTTTATCGAATACATTCGGTGCTAAAATTAAACCTAAACAAATGAATAGGAGTGAGCTAACTAGAATTAAATCTGACTTTTGTGGTAATTTTAACATGAGGTAAAAGTAAAAAGGTAAAAGGTGGAAAGAGGGAAAAGTGAAAAGGTAAATGAGTAAAAAAGTGGGTGGAGTATCAATCTGTGAAAATTGGTTGTCTTTTTTACTTCTTCATTCATTTACTTCTTTATTTTTTCACTCATTCACATATTTATTTTTTTTGCAGTAACCTGAAAATATTTTTTGCCATATCAGTATTGTCGTAGTAACCTGAGAATAATTCTGCCCCAACACCAATTGCTCTAACTGGAATAGGTGTAGCTGTATGCGAAAATGAAGTCCAGCCAATACCTGCTTTTTGGGATAAAATATGACAAGCAGTAGTTGTTAAAGGGTTGTAGCTACCGTATAGAAGGTAGAACTGGTCATCTTTTTTTAATTCTTTCTTGTCGTTCATACTTTGTTCAAAAGCATTTTTAAGCTGTTCCTTTTCAAAAGTAGAAAGTTCAAGACCTTTAGATTTATCTCCCAAGCCAAAGTGTTTTTCAATTAAAGCCATGCCATCTTCAAGTTTATAGTTCCCTTTGTTATTCTTTTTGTACTTATCGATAATTTCAGTGAACCTTTCATTTGAGACATTTTGATATTGAAGAATTTTAAAGGCAGATTGGTAATGATTTCCAGAAAAACCTAGAGCCATACCTCCTGTTTCATGATCGCCACCAACAATAATAAGTGTTTCTTGCGAGTGTTTTTGGTAGAAGTTTAGGGCAGCTTTTATCGCTGCATCAAAATTGAGAACTTCTTTAATGGCTGTTGCTGCATCATTGGCATGGCATGTCCAGTCAATTTTACCTCCTTCAACCATCATAAAGAAACCATTTTTATTATCTAGTAATTCAATACCTTTCTTTGTAAATTCACTTAAAGGAATATCATTTTCAGTTTGATCAATGGCGTATGGTAAAGCTTTACCTCCAGCTAAACGGGGAGCGATAGCAATAATTTTATCGTCGCCTTTTTTTAGTTGATTAAACGCCTCTTTGGTATTTAATAGACGATAGCCTCTTGCTTTTGCTAATTCGATAGAATTCTTTTGTTTGTTTTCAACTTTTTTATCAGCTCCCATACCAAAATTGGCCATGCTATTGCTTTTATCCAACTTACCATCACCTTCTGGGTGTTTAATTCCACCACCGCCAAAATAATTAAAGTTCGATTTACTTAAATCTAGGCTAATGTTGTAGTACATATTACGACTTGGTTGATGTGCATAGAAAGAAGCAGGGGTTGCATGATCTATAGAAACTGACGATACGATACCAACTTTATAGCCTAAATCCCTTGCTCGTTCTGCTACCGTTTGGAGAGTTTTTTGTTTCTCAGCATCCATTCCAATGGTGTTTATACTGGTTTTATAACCTGTTGCAAGTGCTGTACCTGCGGCAGCCGATCCTGTAATAAATCGATCGCTAGCATAGGTGGTATAAAAACCATGATAAGGAAATTTGTTCATCTCTAGTTTCTTAATGCCATTCTTTCCGTCGATTGCAGCTAAGTAAGCTTCTGCTGCATTCGACTGTGATAAGCCCATGCCATCACCAATGAAATAGAAGATGTATTTTGGTGATTTCCCTTTGTAATTCTGACGTTGTTTTTCACTAGCTGAATCATGTGCGCTAGAGGTAAAAGCAAGTAATATTAAGCCTAGAGTTAATAGGTTGTTGAATTTGATAAAATTGAATTTCATTCGTATTTGTGTATTAGTCGGTAGTTTTGTCAATATGAATTAAAATTTTTGGATTGTTTCCTTATTCTTAGTGTTTAAGAAGTTTTTCCCCTCTGGAGTATATAGGTAATCTACATAGTTTTTGAAGTAAGCGATTACTTTATCACGCACAACCTTCATTGTAGAATTTACAAGTTTGTTATTTTCAGTGAAACCTTCAGGAAGAACTCCAGCAGCAGTTGGCATCCATCTCTGTGGAAACATATCCTGATATTTACCACCAGTTTTGTATGCGTTTAGTTCTGATTGTAAAAGCTTAAGCGCTGCAACTTGCCCTGAATCACTTTTTGAGTCTAGTCCTCGTTCTTTTAGATAAGACTGAATTGCACTCTTGTTTGGGACAAGCATTGCAATAGTATATGGATCTTGATTGTTATATAAGATGCATTGGTCGATATATGGCGATTGATCAACGAAAGCTTCTTCGATACCTTCAGGACTGAATTTTTCACCATCGTTAGCTATCAATAAGGATTTAAATCGTCCAGAAACATATAGGAAGCCATCTTCATCAATATGTCCCATGTCACCCGTATGTAGCCAATCATTTTTTATAGTCTCGGCGCTGGCTTTATCGTTTTTCCAGTAGCCTTTCATCACATTTCCGCCTTTAATTACAATTTCACCTTTTTTACCTGCAGACAGTGGGTTGCCTAGATCATCACAGATTTTAAAATCCATATTTTTCACAAGGAAACCTGAGGAACCTAATTTATGATGATGATGTGCATTTGAGGAGATAATAGGTGATGCCTCTGATAAGCCATAGCCTTGATACATTGGAATACCAATTGCGTAGAAGAATCGTTGCAACTCAGTGTCTAGTAGAGCGCCTCCACCAACAAAGAATTTAAGATTACCACCAAAGTTGGCTCTAATCTTAGAGAATAAAACCTTGTCGTAGAACTTATAAACTGGCTTTAGTAATTTACGAGTACCTTTTCCTTTATCAATACCATTGCCATTATAGCGGTAAGCGATATTAAGAGCTTTGTTGAACATACGTTCAACTTTTGGACCTTTAGCCTTAATTCCTTTTTCAATATTCTTCTTAAAGTTTTTAGCTAAAGCTGGCACACTTAATATAATATCAGGTTGAATTTCCTTAATGTTATTAGGGATATTCTTAAGTGCTTCCATAGGAGACTTACCTTGTTGTACCGCCGCAATTGAAGCACCTTTTAACATGAAACTATAAATACCAGCCGTATGTGCAAATGAATGATCCCAAGGCAGAATAAGTAGTGTTTTATACGTTTCGGGTATGTTCATCAAACTAGAAGCTTGAATAACATTGGATGTATAATTGTTATGGGATAGTATAATGCCTTTAGGATCGGCTGTTGTTCCTGATGTATATGAAATGTTTGCATTGTCATCAGCCTCAATTGTTGACAAAAGTTTTATCAGTTCATTTTTATTCGTTTCAGGTAAATTCTGTCCAAATTCAATTATCGAAGACAAGTAAATTTCTTTAGATTCTAATACAACATCATTATCAATTACAATAATTTGCTCTATGAGATCTAAGTCATTTTTAATTTCTCTAATTTTTGAGAGATGATTTTTTGAAACAATAACCAATCTTGACTCAGAATGTTGCAAACGGAATTTTAATTCGTTTTGAGCATCGAGTTTGATAGATAAAGGTACGTTGACAGCTCCTGTATAGAGAATTCCAAGTTCTGAAAGAACCCAAGCATTTCTACCTTCTGATAATAAGCCAATTCGATCTCCTTTTTTTATGTCCATTGCATATAATCCTGCTGCAAGTAGGTGCACTTCGGTATGAAGTTCTTTATAGGATTGAGAAGTATAATTTCCTTCACTCTTTTCCCATAAAAATGGGTTGTTTGGATATTGTTCTACACTTTTTTCGAAGAGTTGAATAATTGTCTCCATATATTTTAGTTGTCTTCTGTATTTACTTAGTTGTAAAATAGGGGGTATTCTATATTTTATGAAGCCAAATTTAATGTTTTCCCTTCAATTTTTTCTACACTTCATAAATAGCATTCATTCTAAATAAGAGGCGGGATTACTTATTGTAAATCAGAAGTGGAATTTTCTTAATAACTAAGGCTTGTAGTCAGTGTGATAGCTTATCTGTTTAGAAAGCCCGATGAGTCCAAATAGTCTGAATTGTAGGAATATATACGATCACTATTTGTATTCCTTTTTTAGAATATCTAAATTTACGCCCATTCTTAAACCAGACCAAATAGTCTGAATATGAACTGGTTTGAGATGATTAAAATATAAACAAACAACAAATACATAAAACTAATTTGAATATGAGCAATTTGGAGAACCATTTCAAAAAGTTCCGAAAGAATACTGTGGGAAACGAAGCCCGATTTTATTCTCCTTTTGGTAAGCAAACCATCGTTTATGGCGACTGGATTGCGAGCGGACGTTTATATAAGCCCTTAGAAAAAAGAATGCTAAAGGACTTTGGTCCTTATGTTGCAAATACACATACTGAGACTAATGTAACAGGTACCTTAATGACTAAAAGTTACCATGAAGCTCAGAATTTAATAAAAAAGCATTGTAATGCTGGACCTAATGATGTATTGATGCACGCAGGTTACGGTATGACAGCTGTGGTTGTGAAATTACAGCGTATTTTGGGTTTAAAAGGCTGCGGTCCTATGAACTCGAAAAGCTGTATGAAAGATAAGGACAAACCAGTTGTATTTATCACTCACATGGAACATCACTCTAACCAAACATCATGGTATGAAACCAATGTTGATGTTGTGATTGTGCCTCCAGGAGAAGGTTTAACAGTTGATTTGAATGAATTGGAAAAGCAGCTTGAGAAATATGCTGATCGTAAGATGAAAATTGGTTCATTCAGTGCTTGTTCAAATGTGACTGGTATTATTACACCCTACCATGAAATGGCTAAGATGATGCATAAGCATAAGGGTATTTGTTTTGTGGATTTTGCAGCATCTGCTCCTTATGTTGATATTGATATGCATCCGGCTGACCCAGAGTGTGGTTTAGATGGTATATTTTTTTCGCCTCATAAATTCTTAGGAGGACCTGGTTCTTCTGGGGTTATGATTTTTGATGCAGCCCTTTATGATCCTAATGCTGCGCCAGATAATCCAGGTGGAGGAACAGTTGACTGGACTAACCCTTGGGGTGAGTATAAGTTTATAAACAATATTGAAGCTCGTGAAGATGGCGGAACGCCAGGATTCCTTCAATCAATTAGAACTGCTTTGGCAATTGATGTTAAAAATCAAATGGGTACAGATAAGATGGAAGCTCGCGAAGAAGAGCTACTTGATCTTGCTTTCAAATTAATGCGTGAAGTTGATGATGTAACAATTCTTGCTGATGATGGACAAAAGCGTATTGGTATTATGTCATTCTATATTGAGTATATTCACTTCAATTTGTTAGTGAAGATGCTGAATGATCATTTCGGAATTCAAGTTCGTGGTGGTTGTGCTTGTGCGGGTACATATGGTCACTATATGCTTGATGTAACTCATGAAAAATCACAGTCGATTACATGTGAAATTAATGCAGGCGACTTAACTCATAAGCCAGGATGGGTACGTTGGTCTTTACATCCAACAACAACTGATAAGGAAGTTGTGTATTTTGCAGAATCGATTGAGAAGATCGTTGCTAATTTTGCTGAGTGGAAGAAGGATTACGAATACAGTAGTAAAACTAATGAGTTTACTTACACTGGTCCTAATAAAGTTAAAAAAGAACCTAAAATTAACGAATTGTTTAAACTGTAATAGCAGTCAATTTTCAATATTGGTAATTTAAAATATAAACTCTTCTTATTGCATTGCAATAGGGAGAGTTTTTTTGTTTTTATATCTTTGAGAAGGGAAGAAAGGCTGAGGGGAGAAATTAACCAAGGCAATTCATAACTTGATTGTTAATGACTAATACGACTGATTTGTACGATATAATAGGAGATATACACGGAGAGTTTGAGAGCTTGGAGGAGATGCTTCAAACTTTGGGATATAAAAAGGAAGACGGCATATACACGCATCCCGAAAGGAAAGCTGTTTTTGTGGGAGATTTTGTTGATAGAGGATTCCGAGTGATTGATAGTCTTTGCTTGATAAAAAATATGGTTGACTATGGATCTGCTTATGCTATAGTTGGGAATCATGAGCTTAATGTTCTAGCTTATTATACTAAAGATGATGAAGGCATTCCTTTGCGTGAGCATAGCATGAAGAATAAAGCGCAGATTAGAAGAACCTATGTTGAATTTCAGGCTAATAAGGAAGCGAAGAAGATTTATCTGAAATGGTTAAGGTCATTACCCTTATTTTTAGAATTTGATGATTTTAGGGTGGTTCATGCTTGCTGGGATCAGAAAGCGATCGATTTAATGAGATTAAAACATCCTGAAAATAGATTGAATAAGAAGTTTCTTAGAAAAATATATGGCAATAAAGGCAAGCAGTATGACGCTTGTATGTTATTGTTGAAAGGGAGGGAATTTGCTTTGCCCAACGACCTTGTTATAAAAGACAGTTATGGTATTAAGCGTAATATGTTTCGAATAAAATGGTGGAATAAGATGGAAGGGGAGAGTTTCAGCTCTTTGGCTTTTGGTAATCGATTTACGTTGCCCGATTATACAATTCCATCTGAACTGTGTGAGAAAATTACGCCTTATTCTGAACAAGAATTGCCTGTGTTTTTCGGACATTATTGTTTGAATGGGCAAGCAGGCGTAGTAAGAGATAATCTTTGCTGTGTAGACGCTTGTGTTGCCAATGGCGGACATTTAATTGCTTATCGTTGGGATGGCAATAGAAAACTGAGTCAAAAAAATATAGTAGAAGTGTAAAGAGCTAAGTAATTGTGCGTGATTATTGTCGTACTTTAAGCTTCATGCAAATACATGAATATTTTGATTAGGCATATGAATCAAGTTTAATTCGTGCAGCTTTATAGAAGCTGCTTTTACATCATTATATAAAGCATTTTACTTATATGTTGAAGATCTATAGAATGATGACTTATTGTAATCTTCATATTTTCACTAACTCCGCCCTTTAGGGTGGAGTACAGAACGAAAAACAAGTAGGGCTTTAGCCCCCAGGTATTTAAAGGAAATTATTTAAACGGTTTTATAAAAAGTTTAGGACTAAAGTCCAGTTTCATGTGGCTAATAACCCAGCATAAATGCTGGGGGTAAGGATAACTTGAGTTTTTCTTAAAATGTGAATGCAAAGTCGAGGCTAACAAGCCAAGCTGATAAGCCATCACTTCTATCGTAATAGGCGGTTCTTAAACCGATGCTCTTAAACTGAGCCTGCTTATTTTTTCTGAATGGAGATTTAAAGTTTCCTACTCCCATTATAGGAGAATATTGTAAACCCAAACCTATTTTAATACTACTCAAGTCCGATAGATCGTAATCAGAGGTGTAGAACTCTGGATTTTTCGCTTTACCAAACTCATAGAAATCATCAGCAGCTGTTTGAGTGTGATATCTGAAAAAAGGAGAGGCAATAAGCGATGACGTAACTTGCATAGGTAATTCTATACTGGCTGTATGAGCCGATATTCCCCAACTGTCGGTATAATAACGATAGAAGGTTCTTACTCGCATAAAATCGTTTAAATAATAATTCCAACGCATCGAAATAGGAATTTTCAGACGATTATCTTCAAGCTTCTCTACATTGCTAAACGGTTTAAGAGCCATTCCTTCTTTAGCTATAGCATCGTCGAAATAAACACGATGAAATGGTGTACTTAGAAGTCCTGATTGCGACACAACTTCCAGTGAGAATAGGGCTTGTAGACGTTTATTAATCACTTGTGAATACGATAAGCCAAACTTCATTGTAGTACGTGTATCATCCTTTAAACCTATAAAACCATCTCTACTTCTCATTTCAACAGGGTAGAGTAGTTTCCATGTATCGTTCATGAAAAGTGCATCAATACTTAAAGATCGATTCTTATCCTTTGAATTTAGCGTGTAAGCACCACCAAAGTTGAAAGAAGTAACATCGTACTCTGCCGAAAAACCTGCCATTAAGCTATAAGCGTTACCCGAATTGAGTAAATTTCTGTTGTAAGCCGCATTAATGTGCATGCGAACATCCATACTCGAAGCTCCAGATTTATTACCGTCAAAAATATCAATATTATCGGTTGAAGCAGAAGAGTAAATATCGATACCAAAATTAAGATCTAGACTCGATATAGAATCCATAGGAACATGAACCACAAAAGTTGGAGCAATATTCTCAAGTTTTTCGGTTCCACGTCCACCTGTAACAGGAGAGTGGTCACCATCTTGCTCGTAATAATTAAATAAGAAGTTGACTTCGGTATCTTTGAAATCAGCCTCTGATTTTTTCACCTTCTTTTGCTTTTCGTTTTGCTTGTCGTCAATACTGTTTTTATCAGTTTGAGCCATAGCCATGATAGAGGTTCCCATCAATGCTGCAAGTAGTATAGTTTTAGTTAATTGCATCCGCAGCCTCCTCCTGATTTACCACCATTAGCTCCAGCAGCGCCTTCGCGGTACGATTGAAAATTCGATTCGTAGCTTTCGAGCTTCTTAGCCTGAAGAGCCATAGCTTCATCGTTAAGCATTGCTTTTTGGTAGGCTGCAACTGACATACATGAGTTGAGACCAAAGAGTAAGCACAAACCACCCAATACGAGTATGTTTCTATTCTTTTTGCGCATGTTTTTTTCCAATTTGATATTTATAGTTAGCAATCGGTTTCTTTATATAATCCAAGTGTAAATTGTCTGAAGTAAATAAGTCTTGTTCATCAGTAACCAAAAGGCATTCAATACCTTTTAAGTGATTGATTAATTCGAGACCTTTATCTTTACCAAGAACAAAAACGGAAGTTGCCAAAGCATCCGCCAGTTCGGCATTGGCACAAATAATGCTTACACTGCTTAATCCTCTAACAGGATATCCAGTTCTTGGGTCTATAATGTGAGAATACTTTTTGCCGTTTATTATTACAAATTTCTCGTAGTTTCCTGAAGTAACAACAGCCGTTTCGTTAATGCTTAACCAAGAAAAAACCTTTCCTTTTTGTTTTGGATTTACGATACCAATCTTCCAGTTTTTACCGCCTTCATCTTTTCCCCAACTGATTAAATCTCCCGAGGCATTTACCAATGCACCATCAAGTCCCATTTTCGACATAATGTCAAGAGCTTTATTAGCTGCGTATCCTTTACCAATGGCACCAAAACCAATTTTCATGCCTTTATCTTTCAATAAAACAGATCTCTTTTCAGGATTAAGAATGATATTTCGGTAGTTTATTTTTGCTACTGAAGCTGCTATTTCACTTGAATCTGGAAGATTTTTCATTTCACCATCAAAGCGCCATACTTTATCGAGTGAAGCATAGCTGATATCAAAAGCACCATGGGTTAATTTTGATATTTTGATCGATCGGCGTATTAAATTAAAGAGTTCCTGATCAACGACCACTGGTTTTATGCCTGCATTTCTGGTTATTTCAGAACTTTGAGATCTAGGATCCCAAGACGAAATGAGCTTTTCAATGCGTTTAATTTCTGTAATACCAGCATTAATAGCACTTACTGCTTTCTTTTCATCAGGGCTAACAGCGGTTAGCTCAAACCTAGAACCCATTAGTAATAAGATTTTGGTGTGCGACTGTTTTTGTCCCAAAGTAATAAGTGACAGGAATATTAAAAGCGATGCTAGAAGATATTTGTTCATTTTACTTGCTAATCAGTGTTTTAATATGATTGACGTATAGGCTAGGACTTAAGCGTTTATAGCCAGTTTTAGCGATAATGTTTAAGTCCGAATCAAGAATAATGATTGTAGGGAATTGCCCATCGGGATTGTATTTTTCGGCTAATTTCTCATTGTACTCTGTTTGCTCTTTGCTTAGACGATTCTTCTTTTTTCTTGGGAAATCGACATCAACAAGAATCAATTCTTTGCTTGCGAAGGATTCAAATTCGGGCGTTTCCAAAATGGATTGTTTCAGAATCATACATGATCTACACCAGTCAGAACCCGAGAAATTTATGAAGATGAGTTTGTTTTCTTGCTTTGCTAATAGTGCGGCATTTTCAAGTTGACTTGTTTGAGCGAAGCCATTCGATAGGCTGGCTAAGATTAAGAAGATGCCAATTACAGCGGTTTTATAGTTCATACCTGCATTATTTATTCAGTGTTTTTTTATTTGATCTAATAAATATAAGAAAGAATGTATTTAAATATCTAAATAAGTTGTTGAAAACACGAGTCATGCTGAATTTATTATCTAACAGCTGATTGATTTTATCAATAATAGGAGAATATCACTATGC
>JADGEF010000009.1:45947-53315 GCA_016744515.1 Marinifilaceae bacterium
ATTTAAATATCTAAATAAGTTGTTGAAAACACGAGTCATGCTGAATTTATTATCTAACAGCTGATTGATTTTATCAATAATAGGAGAATATCACTATGCAGAACTTAGTGAACTTGTGACGCCAATAAGAAAGAGAGATCAATAGAAACCCCACAGACTCAACGGCATTGTTCAACTCTATTTTAGTCTTTATTTGTCAGTATCCTTATCAGAAAAGAGAATGGAAATAAACCTGAATGTTCTTTTTTTGTTAACTTCGACAAACTAAAGGATAGAACACTTTTATGTTAGCGGTTATTAAAAAAAAACAGAGGTTTTTATGATAAATGAATCCTTGCATACAGAATTGATTCTTCGAAAAGGAGATTTCTTTGTGCAAAATGGACATCCGAATTACAGAATTGGGAAAATATTAGAAGGTATTCTCAGAGGATTCACTATAAATAATGAGGGTGAAGAAATAACAACTCATTTTTTTATGGAGGAAGACCTTGTTTCGGGGAACTACATCCCCAATATTCCAGCAACAATGAATATTCAAGCTCTAGAAGACTGTCTTATATCTGTGGCAAATTACAAAGACGTTTTTTCTCATGTAAATACAGATTCTGACTTAACAAACGTTATTATTTCAAATTTTCAGAAACTTAACAAACAGAATCACTCTAGAATAGAAATCTTAATTACAGGTGATGCAATGGCAAAATACAAGTGGTTCTTGAATGAGTTTCCCAATCTTTTAAATAGAATACCTCATTATTATATCGCTAACTTTCTTGGAATTACACCAACACAGTTGAGCAGGACACGTAAAATTCTTTCTCAACAAATGTAGATGAAAGACTCAAAACTACCTCTTAGGTTTGTATAGAATTTATTAATGCAAAAAAAAGAGTGAAATTATGAGTACAAAAACAAAATTAACGATAATAACATGTGTCGGTTTGTTAGCACTAACATCATGTTATGGACAACACAATGAAAAAAAACATGGTCGTAGTCAAGGACATGAGCAAATAACAAAAAAAATCACATGAAGATTAACTCAGATAATCAAACTATGAAATTTTCAGCAAAAAGAATAATTAGAAGTTATTGTCAGACAATAAACTCCTCTCCGGAAATCATTTTTCCTTTAATATGCCCTGTTAAAGAAGCAGAATGGGCTGATGGCTGGGATTATGAAATGCTTTACTCAAAGTCGAGTTATGCTGAAGAAGGAGCTGTTTTTATTACTCCTTGGGAAGGTGAAGAAAATACAATCTGGGTTATAACAGTTCATGATTCGATAAATTATAAGGTTGAATTTGTACGTGTTACACCTAATTCTAGAGCCAGTATATTGAAAGTACATATTAGAGAAAAAGATAAAAAGAGTTCATTCGTCGATATTACATATATATACACAAGTATAACAAATGAAGGAAATAATTTTATTGATGAATATACAGAAGATGTTTTTTTAGAAATGGTAAAACATTGGGAAAACTCTGTCAATTATTTTCTTGAAACGGGGAAAAAATTAAGAAATAAATAACAACCGCTAATCGAGTAGATGATCCCGACTAAAATAGTCGGGATACCCCTGCTAGCGCGAGGTGTGCTGTGAGTAATGAGACATCATTACGTAACTACAAATAAGATGGTGGAACCGACCCACCAGAATCTGCTTACAGGAGCCGATTTTAAACTACTGTTTTAGTGCACAAGAAGTAATGATTGTGTTCGAAGCGAAAATAGAAAAGGCTGGCAAATGATCAGTCAAGTATGGATAAAAGAGATGAGCGAAAGCGAACCTATCGAAGAAGCATCGAGAAAGCGGAACTTACTGTCAAAACCGAGACATCTCGCAGTCTTAGGGATAAGCATAACGGTTACCTGTTTATTGGTTATGCGACAGTCGTTGTTAAGAAGGCATGACTTTTATCTGGGCTTATTTGTGGAACGCAGGAAGCCTCATGTTAATGCAAAAGGGAAACACCAAGCACATAAAGATGCAAGGCGATTACCAATGTAATTTGAGGTGACGGATGAATTTGTAGTAGCTATGAAGCCTCTGTAATGGAAGTGGAGTGAAGGGATTCAATTATACAGTTTTCAATTTTTAAGCAACTCAAAATGAGGAGGATTTTTGAAGAGAAAGCAAAACCAATACCAATTAGTAGAGAGGTGGTATTGAAAGCTTACAAGAAAGTTAGAAAGAACAAAGGAGGTGCAGGAATTGATCATGTCAGTATCGAAAAATACGAATCAGACTTAAGCAATAACTTGTACAAACTATGGAATCGACTAGCTTCAGGAAGTTACTTTCCACCAGCAGTTAAAGAAAAGAAAATCAAGAAGGACAATGGGAAAATTCGTCGCTTAGGAATTCCGACAGTTTCGGATCGAGTTGCGCAGCAAGTGATCAAGGATTTGATTGAACCAAGACTTGAGGCAGAGTTTCATTCATCTTCATTCGGCTACAGACCCTTGAAGAGTGCCCATCAGGCATTAACATGTGTCAGAGAAAATGTTCGGAACTATGCATGGGTAATAGATTTAGATATTACAGCATTTTTCGATAATGTTGACCATGAAAAGATGTTAAAGGCGCTAGATAGACATGTAGAAGAGAGATGGATTAAGATGTATATCACAAGATGGTTGCAGGCTCCAGTTTCGAAAGAGAATGGGGAATTGTTAGTAAATCAGCGGATCGGAACTCCGCAAGGTGGAGTTATAAGCCCTTTACTAGCCAATCTGTATCTTCACTATACATTTGATAAATGGATGGATCTACATTTTGCGGATCTAGCCTTTGTTAGGTATGCTGATGATATCGTTATTCATTGCAGATCTGAGAAGCAAGCGCAATTCGTATTGAATAAATTAAACTTACGTTTGGGAGAATGCAATTTGTCAACTCACCCCGATAAAACCTCAATTGTATACTGTAAGGACTACAGAAGGATGGAAGTGGGAAAGAAAGTTAAATTCAACTTTCTTGGTTTTAGCTTTCGTCCCGAGGGAAAGCCTTCAAAAAGAGGAGGTATGTTTTTAGGGTTTGATTGTGCTATCAGTAAGAAATCGTATTCGAAAATTGTAAAAGAGATTCGAGATTTTAAATTCCACAGATGGAACTGTACTTGGCAACAAATAGCAAATCTTCTGAATGTTAAGATTAGAGGTTGGATTCAATATTACGATAAGATCAAAAGACGAACGTTGACTAGTGTTTTTCATCGACTTCACAATCGACTGTTAACATGGATAACCAATTATTACAAAAGATTCAAAGGAAGTAAAAGGAGGGCAATTGCTTATCTTAGGCATGTTCATCGCAGATATCCAACTTTGTTTTATCATTGGGAAATAGGTTACCATTTGGTATAGTTTGTATAATAAGAGCCGTATGATGGGAGACTATCACGTCCGGTTCTGTGAGAGGAATGGGGTGTAATTCCCTGTTCCTACTCGACCTTGTAGCTCGTGTTCTGCTATAGCAGACTGATAGATTTGCTTTTTTCAAACATAATTTACTTCATGGGAAAGAGCATATTTAGATTATAAAAAGAATGAATAAAACTTGAGCTTTGAGTCGTAAATATAAATTTCATAATAAAGAAGGTTTGTACTTCGTTAGTTTTGCTACGGTTTATTGGATTGACGTATTTGTTCGGGAACAATATTTTACTTCTATAGCTGAAAGTTTACAATATTGTTCAACTCACAAAGGAATGACTATATATGCCTATTGTATAATGCCTAGTCATATTCACTTGATATTTAATGATCAAAATTCTAATCCAGGTAAGATTTTGAAGGAGTTTAAAACCTATTCGTCTAAGCAGATGCAAAAGATGATTGAAGAAAACCCACAAGAAAGTAGAAAAGAATGGATGCTTTGGATGATGGAGCGAGTAGGACAAATGAATAGCAATATAAAGCACCGACAATTCTGGCAACAAAATAATCAGCCTATCGAACTGTGGAGCAATAAGGTGATCACAGAAAAATTAGATTACATCCACAATAACCCGGTTGAAGCTGGATTTGTAGAAGAAACTCATCATTGGAAATACAGTAGTGCCAAAGATTACGCTGGAGAACAGGGGCAATTACCTGTAATGATAATAGAATAAAAATACCTGTATTTAGTTTTTCTGCTTAAGCAGAGCACGAGCTACAAGCTCGCGCTAGCAAGGGGCGCGATTATATTGCGTTCCAACGAGATTAAAGTTAAAACCACACGATAAAATCGTGCGGTAGCGAACTTGTATTAGAACTTAGCAAGTCAAGCCCCCAAGCTTGGCTTTTTGCTGTCTCCTAGTCCAATGAACTTATTTGTTTTGCAAATTTCTTGACTTTTCGGAATGTGAGCTTGTTTGTGATGCAAACGCCTTGTCCTTTCACAAAGTGAACTTATTTGCGATGCAAATTCCATAAAAAAGCAAAAGGTCGGCTTGTTTGCGATGCAAATTCGTGGTCTTTTCAAAAAGTGAACTCATTTGCATTACAAATCCCCAAAAAAAACAAAAAGTTGCGGTTTCCTTATTTAGAATGATTCAAACCACATGTATTGTTTATCATATTTTAGATCTTTCGATGGTGTTTGTATATCTCTGTTCTTATTGTTATAGCTTAGCTGTATTGATTTGTGTTTGGTTTTGCCTGTTGCTTTGTTTTGTGAAACTTTCTGATGTTTAGTGTTTTATATGCTTTGTGTTTATCGTAAAATTATTTAATTTGTTTGTTTTATGTTTTTCATTTTTATAGTTTAGTGTATCTAATTAAAAATTAACTAAATAATATGAAACGAATAGCATTTAATTCAAACATTAAAGATACAGCCGAAGTAGGGCAAGGAATTATCGATATTAGCAAGATTCATGTAATTACTGAGGATGCTTTTTTTACGGTCTGAATACATCTATACTGTTTTTATTTTCAAAATTCAACAACGCTAAAGAGTTCTGTTGAAGCTAATAGCACACGATAAGTCTAACTATTTGAATGAGGTTGTTTTTAGGAGTATTGATCTACTTATTTTTTTAAAAAAGAATATTCTGATAGTTACTTAATTGTAGCTTTACTGATTGATATCATAAATATTATTGCCATTTTTTGTTAAAATCACACTGATCGAAGAATATCAAGGACAAAAGATGGGGTTTAATTTTATATAATCATCTTTGCATTTAAGGTCAAAAAATATGCAGATGAACAAATATATATATTCTTTTAATTGTGACATTACTGAAAGGGACTTATGCAAGCTCGAATCGAGATACATTTTTAATAAGGAAGAACAGAATAAACTGCTTTTTTCCGATATAAAAGTAGAACCTTCAAGTAGTGCTTTCATTAGAAGTAGACTTGATATTATTTCATTTTCAGAAGATTATTCTACCCTAATAAATGAAATCAAAAAAAAAGATATACGTGTTGAAGGTTTCAAAGTTGAATATTTAGTTTTCGATGGTGATACAACTGAGTATGCTGATAGGCTAAATAAGTTAAGAGATATAGGCTTTAGTATTGAAGGTGATACGGATTATTATAGTCCAACAATAACTTATGCTTTATGCTATTACGAGGGGGTTTGGTATTTTGCTGTTTTGATTAAAAACAATATCGCTTGGCATAAACACAAGCAAAAACCATGCTCGTTCAGTAACTCAATAAGTGTAAATATTGCCAAAGCTCTTGTCAATATTGCAGCAAAGGCAAACAAAGAGAAAAAGCTACTAGACGCATGTTGTGGTGTTGGCACCATAATGTTAGAAGCCTGTTTTGCAGGAAATAACATTGAGGGGTGCGATATTAACGAGAAGACATGTAATAATGCACGAAAAAATCTTTCTCACTTCAACTATACTGCAAATGTATATCACTCCGATATAAAAGACATTAGCAAAAGATATGAGGCTGCCATTATCGACCTGCCATATAATTTGTTCACCAGTGCAACTGATAATGATATTTCACACATTATTGAGTCGACAGCAGAAATCACAGACCGACTTGTTATTGTATCTACCTCAGATATTAGAAATTTAATAATTAACACAGGATTCAGAATATCCGATTACTGCAGCGTTAGTAAAAGAGGAAAGGTAAATTTCGCTAGAAAAATATGGGTTTGTGAAAAGAATGGATAAGTGTATTATTTTCCATTTTAAGGAAAGTGAGTACCCCTCAATAAGTCATGCTCCACGGAGTATGGTTCTGTTTATTTCGTATTGTTTCTTTTGGTAAGCATTTAATGTTTTGTAGTTTCGGGGCCTGAATATAATAAGTGTTTATTACCGTCGCTGCCGCACAATTAGCAGGGGAGTTAGATTAGGCAAATTATGAATGAGGTGTAAATAAAACAAAAGACAATATGACCAATAATGATATATTACGACGTGTTCGCTACATGTTCGACTTTAGTGATTCCAAAATGATTGCGCTTTTTAAATTAGCCAACCACGATGTTAGTAGAGCCGATTTGAGTGACTGGTTAAAAAGAGAAGATGACCCTTTATTAATAGAAATCACAGATAAAGAACTGGCCACTTTCCTTAACGGATTAATTATTGAAAAACGCGGAAAAAGAGAAGGTCCTCTACCAGAGGCAGAAGATACTTTAAGCAATAATATGATCCTCAAGAAACTAAAAATTGCATTGGACTTGAAATCTGATGATATCTTAGATATGTTGGACTTAATAGATAAAAAAATAAGCAAACATGAGTTGAGTGCTTTTTTCCGTAATCCTGATCATAAATCCTATCGACATTTTTTGGATCAGTACCTAAGACATTTTCTTAATGCATTGCAAGCGAAGTACAAAAATTAGTTAGACAAACATGCCATAAGACAGAAGTCATAATTTTAAAAATCATACAAATACGACATTTCACGATTCCCCCTTAAAACCAACA
Source organism: Marinifilaceae bacterium (assembly GCA_016744515.1). Lineage (GTDB taxonomy): Bacteria > Bacteroidota > Bacteroidia > Bacteroidales > Marinifilaceae > Ancylomarina. The sequence continues at coordinate 52,859 of JADGEF010000009.1, forward strand.
AGTCAGGCTCCACGCTTGGCTTGGTTGTTGTGTGCCGTGCATGGTAAATAATTTGGTGGTGAAAGTCCACATGGGGGTTTGTGGTTGCCAACCATTAGCTTAAGGCAAGGGTGCTTACCGTGAGGTATAATCTGAAGGAAGCTGGAGGCAAAGTTTCGACCCGAGGAATACGAATATTATTATGGACTACCTAATAAATTTGTGACTAATTTTCTTAAGCCACTTTTTTAATAATTTCTCTTAAATGAATCTCCATTTCTAGAGGAGTAAGGTATCCCAAGCTAGAGTGTAATCTTTTTGTATTATATCAATCAATATAATCCTCAATAGAATTAAATAATTGCCCGTATGAAGTAAATTTAAACCTACACAACCACTCATATTTAATCGTCTTAAAAAAGCTTTCAGCTACAGCATTATCCCAGCAATTCCCTTTCCTACTCATACTTTGTGTTAT
>JADGEF010000130.1:0-4014 GCA_016744515.1 Marinifilaceae bacterium
TTTTAATGGAATAAGAAGACTACAGATTTAACCAAACCCCTACAAATCCTCATTATAAACTCTCCCTTATTTAAGCAATCTGCATAGAAGAACTTGAGAACTGGTTACCTCAACCCACCGTTCATGTTGGGCAGTGCCTGCCACACGAACGCTTAGTTGTTACCAAACGTAATTCTTATAAGTATCCATATTTATCAGCTAAGAATGTCAATAATAATGATAATAAAAAAGCAATTACTGGTGCAATTATCCACATTAAGAAAAATCTCTTTACTTCTGTTTTTTTGAAAATATTTTTCGCCCCCAATTTTGCAACCCCAATTCCTAAAATCGCAGCTACATTTAATTGGACTAATGAGGATGGAATTCCTTTTGTCAATGATGCAACCAACAATAAACTTGAAGACACAAACGCAATAACAACGGCTTCAAATTTTCCAAATAATACAATTTCCTTTCCTGTATTTTTTACAATTTTATGTCCAAATATTGAACTTCCTATCGCAAAACTTGGTGCAATTATTAATATCGATAGTATCATTATTAATAGAAAATTATCATTTGCAGACACGCCAAGTTCATTTGCTGTCATTGTAGCAATTGGTCCCGCAGCATTCGCAACATTATTCGCACCAATCGAAAACGCAACATATAATGACATTAATATTAATAAACCATTCCAAATAGGTTTTAAATTCTCATTTTGTGCTCTTTGTAAAGTATAACCCTTTTTTCTCATTGGGCGATAAATATATTTTCCAATGAATAGACTAATGAAAAATGAAATTATTGGTAAAATAAACCAAGTCGGTATAATTTCTAAAAGTAATTTATCCGAATTCAGGTCATTAAAATATAATGCAGGGGCAACAACTGACATTACAGTAGCTTGACTTGTTGACTGTGGAATTCCAGCCAAATTTGCGATTAGTAAAGAAATTGCTACGGAAAACAAAATAATTGAAACAATTGTAAATGACATCATTTCAGGATTTAGCAATCCTTTACCCATAGTAGTGGCGGTTCCTTTACCTGCGATAATTGCTCCCAAGAATACCATTATTCCGAACAGACCTGGTATTAAACTTTTTCTAATTACATTTGCTCCATAAGCTGCTGAAAATGCAGGTGCTGTTCCACTACCCCCCATAGTCATTGCTAAAAGCATAGCAATAATAAATGGTATCAAAAGATGGCTAAATAATGGTGAAATCATATTTGTATTTTATTAATCAGGTTCTTGTTTATTTATGTTTGGTATCGACTAGGCTATGAAGCGTGCTTTTTTGTGTTGCACCTGCGGCAAAAAAGTATGATTTATGAGCCATTGTGTGTGCCTTGAATGGTAAATTTAATAAAAGTTTTTTTACAATGTTAAGTTTTGTAGAAGAAAGTCCAGAGGGTGCAAGTCCTTTATGCACTGGGGTGACTCCTAGAAATGCGAAGCATTCACGAACTCCATTAAAAATAAATGATTATGTGAGTAAGCATTAGCAAGTGGCAAGATGGTTTGGGGTGACCCATGCACTGTACTGTACTGGAACGAAGTGGAGATTACGACAGAATGGAGTAACAAGGCAAACGGCAAAAGTCTGAACTGACGAATAGTACCGAACCTGAGAGATTGTGAATACCATTTGATATAGACAAGAATAAACCAACGGGATATTAGGCATTGTTATCTGGGTAAGTAAGCCCAACGATTACCAAAAGGATAGCGATGTAGATGGGCTGCGCCAAGCTAAAAGTACCGCAGGATTAAACCGAAGGACATTTACCTTACCAAAGGAGATATCATCAACCACGAGTGGTTATGATGAGAATTGGAGCGAAGCGGAAATCGCGAACACCAATATTTGGTATTTTTAATGAGCAACTCAGCAGAAGCCATAGTAGCTGTAAAACAATGAGCCACAAATAGAAATTGTGGAGGACTCACAGAGCAGTGAAGGGCTGAACATTAGGTTATCAATTAACCTAATGCGAAAAATGGCCTGTTTTCACAAGCCAAAATCTTATGGAATAGGGCGTTCAATTAGAATTTTAATGGAATAAGAGGACTACAGATTTAACCAACCCCCTACAAATCCTCATTATAAACTCTCCCTTATTTAAGCAATCTGCATAGAAGAACTTGAGAACCGGTTACCTCAACCCACCGTTCATGTTGGGCAGTGCCTGCCACACGAACGCTTAGTTGTTACCAAACATTTTATTTTTCTTTTGTCCCTTTAATTAAAGTGTTCTGTCCGAATCCAGAAATTTTAAAATCTATTTCATCCTTATTAAAACTAAATTCAAAAATTTGTTTTGATGGGTCTCCAATTATATGATGTTCAATCACAAAAATTTCATTGTTTGTCCACTGTCCTTTACAAGCAATACTTTCTCCATCGGGTCTAACACCCATTGAAAAAGGAATCTCGTTTATTTTGTATATCCCATTAATCCCTACCTGCAGATGTACCGATTGACCACCTATGGAATATCGCCAAACACATTCATTACTATTTTTAAATGTAAGTGAAGTATTTTTAAAACCTATTTTATTTTGCTCTAGAGAATAATTTGTATTTGAGATTTGCATTGCAATATCAGGAATCAAACTATTTGATTTTTCCTTGGGTTCTTTTAATTCCTTAATAAAATCGTTAATTTTCTGTAATGTTCTGGGACTTGAAGGAAGTGGTGCATTACCGTTTAATGCGGAAATAATATTTACTTCTAAAAATGATTTCATGAATTCTGAATAACGATTGATGTTATCAAATCCGTTAGAAGTGATGACTACCACCAAATCTAAATCAGGTCTAACAATAATGTATTGTCCTCCTGCTCCCCACGCCATATATCCTTTTTCTTGAAGCCACCACCAATAGCCATAGTTTAGTCCTTTAGCATATGTATCTTCTGATGGGATATTCACTTTTTTTGTTGTAGATTCTTCAACCCATTCTTTGGGTACTATCTGTTTTTCATTCCATTGTCCATTTTTTAAATATAAATATCCAATTTTTGCCATATCACGAGGAGTCATAAAAATATCAGAACCGCCATGATATATTCCATCTTTACCTTTAGTCCAATAATAATTTTTGATGCCAAGAGGCCCAAAGAGAAAATCATCTGCAAAATCTTTAGTACTTTCTCCCGTAGCTTTTGTCAATATTGCAGACATCATATGTGTCATTGTTGTATTGTATTCAAAGATTTCACCAGGATTGCCACTCGAAGGTATTTTATTCCAATTGTACAAGTCATAAGGAGACAGACCAGAATCTTCTTTCCAATCAAGACCTCCAGTCATCGTTAACAAATTATGCAGTGTAATAGATTGTTTGAGAGAATCTTTTACATATTCTGGATAAAATTCGGAAACTTTCTGATTCAAATTATTCAGATAACCTTTATCCAATGCAATCCCCACTAATGTAGATATTATACCCTTAGAGGCTGATTTTATATCATGAGTGATACTATCATTGTAAGGAGCCCAATATGCTTCAGTTATTATATAACCATTTTTGATTATTAAAATACTATGAAAGTCTAATTTTGAAGATTGAATGTATTGGAGCATTTCATAGATTTTTTTTGAATCTACTCCTTGTTCTTCAGGTGTGGAAACTCTCCATGTACTATCAGGAAAATATTGTTTTTTCTTTTCCTTGCATGAAGAAAAAGTAAAACTAAATCCTAAAAATGCAGATATTAATATAATTGATTGTAATCTGTATTTTTTTATAAAGTTTGACATTGTAATTTTAATTATTGAGTCATAATGTTTACTGACGGTCTTGCCAAGGTTCATGGGCGATTTAAAATAATGTCCTATCAAACCGCCAAATAAGCAAGCTGATTAAATTTACAATTTTATGCAAGCCCATTTAGTTGGCTTGCTTTAGCTTGCTGGTGTTTCTTAATTAAGCTAATTCTCAAGTTACTCGCCACTGCCCATGAAATTTAGCTTTTGTTGAACGAAACCTAAAGGTAGCTAAAGTCTAAACTTAAGTA
>JADGEF010000130.1:4114-11116 GCA_016744515.1 Marinifilaceae bacterium
CTGCCACACGAACGCTTAATTTTAGGTGTTGGCTTATCTGTTCACAAATATGTGATTCGTGAATAAAGTATGAGGTGCACTAACTAAATTAATATCAAACTTCAAAGATGGTTCAACTCTCGAACTCGCATTATGAATTCTAAAAGAAATTTGCCAACCTTCGTTTAAAGAAACCAACAATGTTGTTGTTGAGTTTTCTTGATAAACAATTTCAATTAATCTTGATGGTAACTTTAGTCTAGGAATCTTTGCTTTTGGTTTTACTTTCTCAAAAGGTAAATTTAAAGTTCCGTGTAAATTATAAGCCTGAATTTCAACTTTTTTATTGCCTTTAATTACTTTATAAAAATCTTGATTACCTATTAAGTATTGCACCAGATTTTCCGCTACGATACTTGAATTTTCTTTGTCCAATCGAAGTAATTCTTTTCTAAAAGCATCTAAAATTGGCAAATATACAACTTGGTGCATATTCTCAATTGAAGTCCATTTTGTTAATTTATCTTTTGCTCTCAAATCTATGAGCATATCAAATATTGGATTAATTTCTTGAAAGTAATTCTTGGAACAAGAAACGCCTAACCATTTCTCTCCAAAATCAATTTTCTGTGATAATCTAGAGTGTTTAACTGCTCTGTGATTATTCTTTGCAGAAATACCTATTTCCCATTTTTGGAGAGAACGAATCATTAAAACGTCTCTTACATCTCCAGTTTGACCAGCTTGGTCGCTAACTAATTCCAGTACCAAAATATCTTCTTTACTAATACCATTTGATAATCTAGGTTCAATATCAATAAGAAAGTTGATTGAAGCACTTGCAGTTATTCTAAAAGTATCTTGCTCTGGTTCGCTGAAACGATCAAAAAAGCCTTTAGCTGTTTTATAAGGTTGGTTTCCTGTAATTGAAACACTTGTAATCGTTTTTAAGCGTTCATGAAATTCAAGTAGTAAAGCATATTCAAAAGCTTTACCGTTAATTATCTGATTAGCCATATATTATGCAAATGTGTTTTCTAATTCCATTATTTTCTTGATAACTCGTTTCGGTTTCTTTTCTGCGTTCTTGATTTGTTCTTTTATGCTATTTGCTAAAAAACTTGCTAAATTAACAGGAACGGCATTTCCAATCATTTTATAACCCGCAGCAATTTTTTTATAGTGAAAAATAAAATCGTTCGGGAAAGTTTGTATTCTTGCACATTCTCGCACACTTAATCTTCTGTATAATTTTTCTTTACCTGAGACAAACACACGAATATCTTGTTCAATGAATTTCATTTTAGGAGCTTGTGGGTGAATAGGAGCGTGTCGCCCACCTGCTTGAATGGTAAAAGATTGCTCGTCCCAACTTCTTACTCTATTTCTTGACATAAACATAGTTGAAAAGCCACCAATCATATATTCGTGATTTGGCACTTTACAAGCATCACCATTTGTATTGTTAAATTCCAAAGCAGGCAATGCGTTCTCTTTTAAATCAAAAATAGCATTCTCAAGTGTGATTTTAGGGAATGTCTCAGTTGGAAATTGATATTTAAAGTTCAAATCCTTTCTTATTCCAATAAAAAAGACTCTTTTTCTATCTTGTGGAACATTATAATCTGATGCATTTAGCATTTGAAAAGAAAGTTCGTAACCAACTCCTGCGTTTCTAAATAATTCTTTTATTCCTTCTAAAGCTTCTGTGTGTTTTGAAATTAGCATTCCACTAACATTTTCTGCTAAAAAGAATTTAGGTTGTTTTGCTTCTAATATTCTGATAAAATCATAAAAAAGTTGCCCTCTTTTGTCTTTAATTCCTCTTGCTGAACCAGCTTCACTCCAACTTTGACAAGGAGGCCCACCAATTATTCCATCACATTCAGGAACTTCATCTTCTAGAATATTAACAATGCTTCTTTTATCAAGAAATGTATTTGGATGATTTTTTTCGTAAGTCTCCCAAATTTCTTTGTCATATTCATTTGCCCAAATAACATTAAAACCTGCTTTTTGGAATCCCAAATCAAGTCCACCAGCTCCTGCGAAAAAAGATGCTATTTTCATATTCTATTGTGTTTGAAGTGATTTGTTTAGTGTTCTGCGATATTCTGCCTTTTCTTCGGCAACTTGCAGAAGTTGCTTGGTACAATTTGTTTCGTAAATATGTTTTCCAATTTGGTCGGTAACATACTCATTTCGTAATTCAGTAAGATTTAGTTTAAAGATTTTCGCAAGTTTTGACAAGCGTTTTTCGTCAAAATCTCGTTTCCCATTTTCGATTTTGCTCAAATTAGCAGAGTCCAAATTCAATTTGGCCGCAAGTTGAGTTAATGTCAATTCGTTTTCCGTTCGTAAAAGTCGGATATATTCTCCAAAAGTGGTTTCCATAAGACTTGTCATATTTTGACAAATTTATAAATTTTAATTGGATTATTTAATTCGAGCGTTGGAAAATTTTAGCTCTTTGGGTTTTTCAAGCATTGGAATTATGCATTGGCAAAAACCGAAAATGCTAAAATATGCGGATGATTTTCGCTTCCCCATAAACTAACAATTCTCTTAACGCTTACCTCACCCCACCGTTCATGTTAGGCAGTGCCTGCCACACGAACGCTTAGTTGTTATGGGCTGGTTTTCTTTTTACTTCAAACCAATCTGTTGATAAAATTTAGACTCTAAGTCTCCAAAGGATTGGTTATAAACATCATCAAATACTGAAATACTTATTTTTTCTTTATTAATTTCTAACCACAATTCCTCAAACTTATTAATACCAAAATTTTCAATTAAGTATTTCACAAAGGCACCAGATACAAATACTTTTTTCTCATATGAATTGCCTGCTGTTGAAGATACTATTTTACTAATTTGATAATCTTCATTCTTAAGTATATTCTTTGCTTTTTCATAATAATCAAAATCAAAAATTACACCTTCGTCCGAATAAAATGAAAATCCTTCATTTAATAACATTCCAAACTTTCCATTACTAAATGGACACCAAAAATGACTATCCAAAATATGAGTTATTTCATGTGCTCCTTCTGCATTACCTTTTATGTAGTAGGCAGTATAATAGGGAGGTAATGCATGGGCAGATGCTTTTACCTGCGTTTTTAAATATTTTTCTTCTATGTCTTTGAATACGAATATGTCAATTTTAGGAAATGAATCTGACTGTTCTTCAATTTTCATAAGTTTAAAAAGGTGAATAAAAATCTCCTGCTGTGTTTTCCTTAACCTTTCAGCATATTTTGAATCTTTTATAGTATTTGAAATATGTAGCCTAAAATACATATCTTCAATCGAAGTCCATGCAATACTGTCTTTTAAGAGGTATGATGGCTTGTTCATTTCCATGAGGGTATCCTTAAATTCCACTTTGTTTTTGCACGAATGGAAAGTGAGAAAAAGCATTGTGCTTATTGTGATAAAAAATAATTTTTTCATACGATATTCTTTAGTTTGAATTGCCGAGTTTTTGAATGCTAGGATTTCAATATTTTAATTGACAATGGATACAAATAGGACTGATTATTCATAACTCTAAGTGTATTTATAATAATAAGAATAGTACTAACTACACCTAAGATTTTAGTTACCCCAAGCCCGATAAAAGTTGTGGCTAAAAAACTTGAACCGATTAAATAGACCAACATGCTTATCTGAAAATTGACCACATCTGCTGCATGTTTATTAATACCTTTGACTTTATTCTTAGTACCCAGCCATATTAAAATTGGAGGGAATAATAAAAAGAATAATCCACTTATATGTACTATTGGTATCCAAACACTGTTATGTGTAGGGTTTACATCAGCCAAATCATACTTGTCAAAGTTGACCAGTTCATCGTATTCAACTTCCAAAGCAGATGCAATTGATTGAATAGTATGCGACCTTGAGTCAACTTCTCCCTTTTCAATTCGCTGAATGGTTCTTACACTAATTTCTGTTTCACTGGCAAGCTCCTCTTGAGTCATTCCTTTTTTTAACCTTAACTCTTTTATTAATTGTCCTATGGTCATATCTTTTTTTGACAAAATTCAGTTTTTTTACTATACCAATCAACTACATTAACCTGACATTAGCATGACATTTACATGAAATGAAGTCCTTTTCAAACTTGCCCCATAACGGTCTTGCGTCGAGTAGGTGAAGGGAATCTCACCCTAAGCCTCTCACAGAACCGTACTTGATAGTCTCCCATCATACGGCTCTTCTAATCTTTTCTGTAATATATAGCTCATCCTCCGTAGAGTTGGCAGATCACATCCAAAATTAGCTGATCCCTTTGCTCCTTTTCCATTACAGAAACTTCATCACTACTACGAATCAGTCCGCCACCTCATAACACATTGGTAATAGACTTACAGTTGTTCTGCTTGATATTTCCCTTTTATATTACCATGAGGCTTCCTGCGTTCCGCAAATAAGCCCGAATAAAATTCATGCCCCCTCTACACCAGTTGCCATATAGCCAATAAATAGGTTTTCGCTATACTCGTCCCTGAGACCTCGACGGTTTCTCGGTTTTGACAACATGTAAGCCTTCTCGATGCGTCATCGAAGGGTTCTCTTTCGTTCATCTCTTTTATCCATACCTAACAGATCATGCCTGCCTTTTCTTTTCTCGCTTCACACCAGTAAATCACTTTACTCGCATTAGAAAAGCGGTTTAAGACCAGCTCCTATAAGCAGATCTTGGTGGATCCGTTCCACCATCTCATTTGCAGTTACATGAGGATACGTCCTCGCTCACAGCACACGTCGAGTAGTGGCAGATTGCGCTGTAATCCCCTGTCAAACCGCTATGCAGTTTGAGCGGACTACAAGTCTTGATATTTAGCACTTTACCTGCCACTACTTATACAAAATGTTGTGTGGCGTTTTTATTCATTTTCAAGTTTATTAATGAAAAAGTCAGCAACTGTAAATGCCGGCTCAGGTGACCAATCAGTATCAAGATTTCCTAACCAAACTATTATCAATTCAAGATCCGGATAAATTAATATTATGGAACATCCACCAGTAATTCCTCCAAGGTGTCCGTAAACTCGATTATCTGATTTGTCTTTGGTCACAACCCAACCAAATCCAGTGTCACTATCGTTTTCTCCATCGTATTGAAAAGGTGTAAACAACAACTTTTTACTAGTTTCATTCAAATAATTTCCATACAAAAGTTCATTTCCAAAAGTCGTCAAGTCTTCTGCAGTTGTCAGTATTCCACCAGCAGGAATTTTGTATCTATTATCGAAAAAACGTGCATTTACAATTTCATTTTTCTCATTCAGTTCATAACCCGATACCCGATTCGTAATAATTTTAAATGGATCATCAAATGTCGAATTATTCATATGTAGCGGAATAAATAGAGAATCTTGTAATAAATTCTCGAACTGCTGATTAGTAACTTTCTCAATATAAGCCCCTGCTATATTATAACCATAACTTGAATAACTATATTTAAATCCTGGTTCATAAAGCAAGGTGTCATTTTTAATTATATTCAATCCATTTTGAATATCATCATGAAATTTTGATGCTGCTGTATCTTTCGCTTGATAATGACGAATTCCTGCTGCATGACAATAAAGTTGCCTTAATGTAAAATCTTTTTTATTGGAGAATTGAGTTAGTATTTCATTTACAGACTTGTCAATATCTACGACAGCATTTTGAAAAAGTCGTGCAGTTAACACAGCTGCTAAAGGTTTAGAAACACTCGCAATTTTAAATTTTGATTTTGTATTAATCGGTATATCAAGTTCAATATTTGAATATCCAAATCCATTAGAAAAAACTAAGTTGCCTTTATGAGAAACAGCAATTTGCATTCCTGGAACATTACTAGATTCCATATAATTTTCAACATATGCCCTTGACTTTTTAACTGAATCTTCAAATTCTTCGTTCTGTTTGTTAGAACAAGAGAAGAGTAAAATTAATATTACTATGTGAATGATTCTATCCATAATATTATACTATTAACTTGTTGTTTATTCTGTTTTCAAAATGCCACACAACGTGGCTAAGGTGCATATCCCACTTATCTATTGTTATTTTCCTCCTAAACCATTATTATTCTTGCTGTTACCCAACAAAATCATATCTAATGGACTTTAAATTTTTGCAAGAGATTTTTCACTCACCTGTATCATATCCCTTAAGAATTCTAAATCTACAAAAAATATAAACTAAACAATATTGTAGAGTAAAGCAAACCTACACTTAGCAATAATATAGAAGACATCTACATAAATTTTAAGTTTCTACATTTTTAAGCTTAAAAAAGGAAGAAGTCGTTGCAATATTGCATTTTCAGTATCGAAAAAAGAAGTCGTGAAATTATGAGAACACTTTTTTTGAAAAACAACACCCTTTGTCTGCCAATATTCCACTACCCCTAAGTCCCCTAAAGGGGATTTAAAAAAAGCTGCACCTTGTAAGCCCCTTTTAGGGGTTTGGGGTAAAAGAGAATTCAAATAAAATTAGACGCTGATTAAATATGATCTCTTTATGATCGTTAAAATTCGGACATGTTTTTTTTGAAAAACAACACCCTTTGTCTGCCAATATTCCCCTACCCCTAAGTCCCCTAAAGGGGATTAAAAAAAAAACTGCAACTCGTAAGCCCCTTTTAGGGTAAAGAAAATAACCACCTCGTCTTCGTGCCTCAGCCACTCCTCCTTAAAAAAAGTAGGAGAAATAATTTTGAGGGTATCAATCTTAGGAAGCATTACGGTATAACATGATTGTTTTGTATTTTACAACTCTTGATTTTCAGGCTGATGTGATTGTGTTGTAGTCATGTTATTTCTTAACAGTTCCTTACTGCAACTATTTTAAATCTGCGTCTAATCCTCATCTTGAAATTTAATAGAGTATAAATCAAAGAAAAGGGCAATCCTTGCAGACTGCCCTTTAACAATTGGATAGTATTTATTGTTGTTATTGTTGTTTCTCTATAAAGATATTACAGTTTCAACGTTATCCATTCCTTTTTGAATAGCT
>JADGEF010000228.1 GCA_016744515.1 Marinifilaceae bacterium
AGGTAGGTGAATGCTGGTGTCAGTTGACCATTTTTAGCAATACAAGCTTTTTCAATTATTTCATCATCTGTGTCACCTAAAAGAGCAGCGAAGACATGTTTGGTTAAAGCTTGCCCAAAATCATCTGATGATTCTCTTGGAAGTTCCCCAGGTAAATTATCTACGGCCATAACGGTTACATTCCTTTTGTCAATGAAAGGAATAGCTTCTTCTTGATTAAACCTGTCGTAGCCATAAAAGGACGATGCTGTTGTTGATATGCGAAGAGTAGAAGGAATTGGTCCATCTATATCGCAACTGATATCCGCAATAATTGAAATCTGAAAGTCTTCTTCCATATAATCCTCAGGTGTGAGGAATTTTGGAGACTTAGGATTCCAGTAATGACAAGGTATAAACATGTCTGTCACCTTGGAATAGGGTTTGAAGCTTGATTTGTAAAGCTCAGGATGTTGATGGAAATTAACTTTGTTATAAGGCTTACCATCTATACGTTCTACATAATCTTCAGACTCCAATTGACAATAGACAGGCTCGTTAAATTGTTTGTTTAAGAATTCATCAGAGTTTACTCGTTTGATATTCAATACTGAGATTGTTTGTAAGGCTCCTTGCGCAACTCGACCGCTTCCTGTTATTAAAATCTTGATGGGCTTTAGAGTAACATCTTTCAAATGTGAATGCATATCCTCAATGTTGCGACAACGAATTGCTGGAGGCAGATCGAAGGAGTCGGTGCGAACCCCACTGGCACGAAGAGCTTTGTATGCACCAACGACACCTGCCCAAAAACCAAAGGCCACAACACGTTTCCCCTTTTTGTCACAGAGGTATTCGTAATCTATTAAAGTAATATTTCGTTTTAAAACTTCTTGTAAGAGCTTTCGATTATGAGCCTGCTCTTTGGCTGTGTGCGAAAAGAAAATATATTTTTTGTTTGGAATAAGATAAGGTATAGACACCTCTTTTACACCAATTAGAATATCACATTCTCTTAAATCTTCAGTTAAAAAGAAACCTGCTTTACGGTATTCAGCATCGGAATAACAGCGAATATCGCTTGGTTGTATAAAAAGACTAATGTTAGGATGTGAATTAATTAAGTGAAGGCCTTGCTCTGGCGTAATAGCTACTCTTCTGTCGGGTGGATTCTTGGTTTCGCGAAGCACCCCAATGCGTGTAGGTCTAATCATATATTGTGAGTATGGCTTAATTATTAGTTTGGAAAATCATTTATTAGCGATGATTTTCGCTCAGGATCACTAATTTAGTGATAATTGATAAGTTTTCGATGGAAAAATAAGCATATTCCAGTTGAATTTTTTTAGCTTTGTGCTGATTCTGGGGCTGACGTGGCTTTTGACAGCATGAAGAATTAATATGTAAGCATGTCGAGCATTGTGTATCTGGCTCGTAAATATCAGGTCTCAAACTTTGTAATTGGCGAAAATAACTACGCTCTTGCTGCCTAATCGAATTATAGTAGATTAAGCTTCATCCTTTCTCTAGGAGTCAGGACGAGACATCCCGCTTATGGTTCCACCTTGTTCCGGTAAGTATATGGGATGCTATCAATTCATGGTTAGTTGGCTTCACGCTTTGGGGAGTTGGCGAAATAAAAAAGATAAGATTTAGTATCGGGTGTCCTTTCCCTAACTAGATTCGAAAATTAATAACGGAATACACATGTAGAAAGCTTATTAATCGCATGTTTGGACCAGGGTTCGATCCCCTGCAGCTCCACTCAAAACAGGAACAAGTTGAAACGTAAAGTTTCAACTTGTTTCATTTTCAGCTGTTTAGAGGTACTCTTCTCTATTTCTTTTTCCATTATTGTTGAGATGTTTTCCAGGTTTGTTTGACAATTATTTCTCACATAATCGAATTGTCAGGTGAATTGATGAGAAAAAATAAACTAAAAACTGTGCAAAATAATTTATAAATTTAAGCCTGAAATCATTCTTTTTTGAGTGGCACAACATCACCGATATACACACTTATTCTTTATTTTATCAATAAATTCTTTACACAGAAGAGGTTCGCTTTTTTTTTGATACAAAAAAGTAGAGTGTTGTGTAATCTTGTGTTGCTTTTACAAGCAAACTCGTTTTACCAATACGTCTGCAACCAAGCATAAAGGTCATTTGTGCAGTATTTCTAGATTTATTCTCAATTTTCTGGAGTAGAGCAATCTCTTTTTCCCTATTCTAAAATTTCATAGTGCTTGATTTTATCGTAACGCAGATTACCGTAACCACCGTTACTGTAAAGATTGCATTTGTAAATGAGAAAATCTAAATTTCAGAGCATATTTAATGCTATTGTATCACAGTATGAGAAAAGTTGATTACTATTATTGTATCGAATTATTATAGCTTAAAACTTATTTTCTGGGCTGCATCCTTTCAGGTATTGAAAAAAATAATTGCAGATACCTATCAGAATACCCTTGTTGTATAATCATCAGGTAATCATGGCAAACGCGCACTTTTTAAATTCGCCCGAGGCAGACTAAAATATCAATTATTGGGGCAATCCCTGCGGGTCGGGCTATCCGCACTCGCTTTTTGTCCG
>JADGEF010000131.1:0-3790 GCA_016744515.1 Marinifilaceae bacterium
CTTTTTTGCTTACCGTTAGCTTCTCTGTTTTAAGTTCGGTGATAGGAAAATGTGCATTGCTCATTTTACAATAGTAACTACCTGCTTTAAGAAACTCGAAAATACCCGAATTAGCCGTCTTTTCTTTCACGAAGCTTGCATCAACTGTCCCATCCAAGCTGTTGTACCAAGTAAAAACAGTCGTTTGCCCATTAAACTCCCTCTCTGCCGAGTAATCGATGCTTTCGCCTACTTTCTTATCTAGCGATACAAATAGACTTTTATCAGACGTATATGTTAAGCTTGAGAAATTATCCTTTATTTTTTGCAATTCAGAAAATGGAATTTTGTTTTCACTACAATACAATTTTGAAAGTCTTGTGTTATAAAGTAAATTCAAACTTCTTAATAGGTTGCCATAACATGTTAATTCGATGATATTGGTGTTGTTACTCACATCGAGGCTTGTTATTATATTCTCGTAACACAATAAGAGTTTAAGCGCTGTATTTTTGCTTAGATCCAAATTGTTTAGCTGATTACTACTGCAATTCAATTCTTGAATCGCTGTATTCTTTTCTAGATTTAAACTGTTTAATTGATTGTGGTGGCAAATTAATTTCGTTATTGCTTTATTGTTTTCAAGATTTAAACCTGTTAATTGATTGTTGTCGCAAATTAGTTTCGTTATTGCCGTATTGTTGTTCAGATTGAAACGACTTAATTGATTCCAATTGCACCACAGTGTTGTAATGGCTGTGTTATTTGACAAATCTAAATTTGTCAATAGATTGGAGTTGCAGTTAAGGTATTTTATTGTCATATTATTGCCTAAATCTAGGCTGTTCAATTTATTCTTTGAGCATCCTAGGGATAAAATAGCTGTATTCTTGCTTAGATCTAAACTTGTTAATTGATTACCATGGCAAGCAAGTTGTGTCATATTGATAAAAGATTCAATTCCTGTTAGATCTGCTATTCCTTTATAAGAAACTGATATTGTACCTGAAAAGATTAAAGCTTCACTCATTTGTATTTCGCTATCCTTATTGGTGTTAATGCTAGTATTGGCCACCAAAGCAGCCTTAAAGTTGGCATCGGGAATTGCAATGGCAAAATCAGTAACAGTTATGTTATCGGTTTTAAGTTTGGTGCCAGTAAAGTGTGCATTACTCATTTTACAATAGTAAGTGCCTGCTTGTAGAAACTGAAAAACACCTGGGCTTGTAGGACTTTCTTTAATCACCGTTGCAGCAACCGCCACATCAGAATCATTGTACCATGTAAATGTTGTGATATGGCTATTAAACTCCCTTTCTGAAGAGTAATCGATGCTTTCGCCTATTTTTTTAGATAGCGGTGTAAATATGGTTTTATCAGAAATGTAATTTAAGCTTGAGAAACGGTCTTTTAGTTTTTTTAATCCTGAAAAGGGAAACCTGTTTTGTTCAGTATATAATCTTCTTAATCTTGTGTTTTTACTGATGTCTAGATCTGTAAGTTTATTGTTCTTGCAATTTAGCAAGAATATACCTGTGTTTTGATTTACATTTAACTCTGTAAGTTTGTTGCTATGACAACTTAACAGGAATAAACCTGTGTTCTGACTTACATCCAGCTCTGTAAGCTGATTGCTATAGCAAGCAAATTCTTTCAAACCCGTGTTTTGATTTACGTTTAGCTCTGTAAGTCCATTTTGGCTACAATCGAATTTTTCTAGAACTGTATTTTTACTAACATCTAACTTTGTAAGTTGATTGATGTGGCACCATAAGTCTGTTAAGGCTGTATTTTTGCTAACATCGAGTACTGTAATTTGGTTTTCATAGCACTTTAAGTCTGTTAGAAGTATATTATTACTGACATTCAGTTCTGTAAGTTGGTTTTTATAGCAGTGTAGGTCTGTTAACTTTGTATTTTTACTGACATTCAGTTTTGTAAGTTTGTTGTTGTTGTAGCAATATAAGCCTGTTAAACGTGTATTATTTGTGAGATCGAGCTCAGTAAGTTGACTGTTTAGGCAATACAGAACCGTAATTTCCGTAAAAAATTCAATCCCAGTAAGCTTGGATATGTTTTCGTCTCTTAATGATATCGCTCCACTAAAAGCCAAAGCCTCGCTCATTTGAATTTCCGTATCGCTATTTGTGTTTATACCACTATCAGCCACTAAGCTTGCCTTAAAGTTGGTATCGGGTATTGCAATGGCAAAATCGGTAATATTGATGTTTTCGGTTTTGAGTTCGGTACCAGTAAAATGTGCATTGCTCATTTTGCAATAGTAAGTACCCGCTTTAAGAAACTCGAAAATACCTGAATTAGCTGTTTTTTCTTTCACAAAGGTGACATCAACTTCCACATCCGAACTATTGTACCATGTAAATGTTGTGATAGTGCCATTAAACTCCCTTTCCGCAGAGTAATCGATGGTTTCGCCTACTTTTTTAGATAGAGGGGTAAATATTTTTTTATCGGAAGTGTAAGTCAAGCCTGGAAAATGATCCTTTACTTTTTTTAGCTCCGAAAAGGGAAAATGGTTTTGTGTGCAAGTTAAAGTTGTTAATGCTGTATTTTTACTTAGATCTAAGTCTGTAAGTTGATTATCACTACAATAAACGAAATATAAATCAGGATTCTTACTGATATCTAATGCTGTAAGTTTATTCTTGCTACAATTTAACCTGCTTAAAGCTGTGTTTTTGCTTACGTCTAAACTAGTGAATAGATTATCGTTGCAATTTAAGTGTGCTAAACCTGTATTTTTGCTTAGATCCAAACTCTTCAATTGATTGTAAGAGCAATAAAGGTATGTAATTGCCGTATTCTTGCTTACATCTAAGCTTGTTAATTGATTGTAAAAGCAATAAAGGGTTGTAATTGCCGTATTCTTGCTTACATCTAAAACAGTGAGTTTATTATTGGAGCACGCAAGGGTTGTAATTGCCGTATTCTTGCTTACATCTAGAGCAGTGAGTTTATTATTGGAGCACGCAAGGTGTCTAATTGCCGTACTATTACTTAGATCTAAATTTGTTAATTGATTTTCATAGCACTCAAGGTGTCTAATTGTTTTGCTTAGATCTAAGCTTGTTAATTGATTTTCATAGCACACAAGGTTTGTAATTACCGTATTCTTTAGATCTAAATTTGATAATTGATTTTTATAGCACTCAAGGTATATAATTGCCGTATTCTTGCTTACATCTAGGCTTGTTAATTGATTGTGAGAGCACTTAAGGTATGCAATTGCCGTATTCTTGCTTACATCTAAATTAGAGAGTTGATTGCTGCCGCAATATAAATTTGTTAAAGCTATATTTTTGCTCACATCTAAATTTGTAAGTTGGTTGTTGTAGCAATACAAATCTATTAAAGCTGTGTTTTTACTCACATTTAGTGTTGTGAGTTCATTGCTTATGCAGTTTAATCCCGTTAAAGCTATATTTTTGCTCACATCTAAATTTGTAAGTTGGTTGTTTCGGCAATACAAACCTGTTAATGCTGTATTTTTACTCACATCTAAACTTGTAAGTTGATTGTAAGTGCAACTCAGAACCGTAATTTTCGTGAAATATTCAATCCCACTAAGGTCTGAGATATTTTTTCTAGATATATCTATTGCTCCAGTATAAGTGAGAACTTCGCTCATCTGTATTTCGGTATCCCTATTGGTGTTTATACCATTATTCGCCACCAAAGCGGACTTAAAGTTGGTATCGGGAATGTTAATCGCAAAATCGGTAATATTGATATTTTCGGTTTTAAGTTCGGTACCCGTAAAATAATCATTTGTCATTTTACAATAGTAAGT
>JADGEF010000131.1:3890-6131 GCA_016744515.1 Marinifilaceae bacterium
TTAAAGCAATATTCTTACTCACATCTAATACTTTAAGTTCATTGTTGTAGCAATCCAATTGCGTTAAGGCTATATTCTGACTTACATCTAAACTTCCAATTGGGTTTCTAGTGCAATTTAACTGTGTTAGACTTGTGTTTTTACTCACATCTAAACTTGTAAGTTGATTTCTAGAGCAGAACAGATATGTTAAACGTGTATTTTTACTCACATCTAAACTTCCAATCGGGTTTCTAGAGCAAACTAGACCCGTAATTTTCGTAAAATACTCAATACCACTAAGGTCTGAGATTTCTTTTCTAGATATATCTATTGCTCCCGTATAAGCGAGAGCTTCGCTCACTTGTATTTCATTGTCGCTATTGGTATTAATACTGACGTTTGCCACCAAAGCAGCCTTAAAGTTAGCATCGGGAATGCTAAGGTTTTGTGCTTTTATACTATTCCCGATACATACTAAGGAAGCGATTACGATTAATTTTAAGTAGAATTTTACCATAATTAGGTTAATTTAGGCTGAAAAATATTTCAATTAACAACACATAAGTGATACGAACTCCTTTGGGTTAGAAAGAGGAAAGTTCACACTGTATTTTTCTCATTTACTGATTCGTAAATATTTAAAACACAAAAATACGAGGAAGGAAAGTCCTAAAATTGTAAAAAAACGAAATAAGAGAAGAAAAAGTTAGTGCATTTCGGGCAAAACAAATTGTTGTGTATCCAATTTACCTGGGGATATCTTAGCAATAGCCTTAAACGTTTTATTAAGGTGTGACTGATCGAAATAACCTTTCTTATGAGACGATTCTGTAATATTGGCATCCTTGTTTTCCAAAATTGCCTTTAGTGTGCGTCTGAATTTAATCACTTTTAGGTAGCCCTTCAAAGTCATTCCGGTGCATTTTTTAAACTTTAACTGTAAGCTTCTGGGCGTTATGCCAAACTGACTTGCCAAGTCCTTTTGCTTAATATCGTTCTCGTGTTGTGAAATAAGGTATTGACACAAGTTCTCAATTAATTCTGGTTTTGGGTGTTTATCGCTTAATTGTCCAAAAAAATGATTCACCAAATGCACAACAAAATTGATGTTGTCAAAATCAACTGCTTTTAAGCTTCGCCTAAAGGGTAAATCAGATAAATCAATTTCCTTAATCTCATCAATAAAGCCGTTTAAGTTGAGTTGTGGAAATAAAGATAATGTCCAAGCAGTCATTTGAATAAACACCAGTTTGGCTCCTGGCTTTAAGCTCACAGTAGAAACCTCGGTCATTTGGGAAGTTAGAAATATACCTGGTTCGCATTCGTAATAGCCATTTTTTGTACGTGCCTCACCACCCTGACCAATCAATATTACGATATTGAAACAACCATTGGGTAGTATTAATCGGTCTTGAACCGATTCATCATCTTGTGGCTTTTCAAAAGTCCATATCAGATTGATAAAACGTTTGCTTTTGGCACTCACTTTATACTCAGCATATGTCTCCATATTTATTCCAGATAAGTGTCAAATATAAGTAAATGTTCATAAAGGACTAAGCTAAACAATAAAAATTATACTAATTATTGTCTAGAGTATCACTTAATAACATTTTTGCTAAAATAACAGAAACGGTCTTTGTGAGTACGAAAAATGAGGACGTGGTAATCTCATGATAAATGAGCTGTGATTGTATTAAGGTGAGTTCTTTTATTGAGAGATTACTTCAGTCGCTTCGCTCCTTCGCAATGACAGGTAGATAATTCACAAATAGGTGTCATACATATCTACTACGAATAATTTTTTTCTACTGTAGGACGAATAACGAGTTCATCAACAGAGGCATAATCATCAAACTGCATCATCGACATAATGGCTCTAACAACATCTTCGGCATTCAAATATGTAGGTCTTGCTTCGGCTCTGAATGGTGTATCGACACCGCCTGGGTAAATTGAACAAACTCTGATATTGCTATCTCTTACTTCCTTTCTGAATACTTTAACCAGGGCATCAAAGCCAGCTTTTGAAGCAGTATAGGCTCCAATTCCTTCATTTGAAAAATTGCACACTGTAGATAAAACATTGATAATTAATCCTGCTTTTTTCTTTTTCATACTTTTACAAACTTCCCGCATAAAAATAAAAGGTGCAATCATATTAATTTTCAACATCCATTCTAGGTCGAAGGTCTTTAGATCAGAAACCTGAGCTCGGGAAGAATTAACTCCAGCACAATTAACTAGAAGGTCGAATTC
>JADGEF010000131.1:6231-10997 GCA_016744515.1 Marinifilaceae bacterium
ATTAATTTTCAACATCCATTCTAGGTCGAAGGTCTTTAGATCAGAAACCTGAGCTCGGGAAGAATTAACTCCAGCACAATTAACTAGAAGGTCGAATTCGCCCAAAGCTTTGGAAGCATTTTCAACAAATTTGATAATATTAGCCTCATTTGATATATCAAAGCTCTCAAAGTAATACGTATCATCTGGACTTAGTTCTGATATTAATTTCTCCATTTTATCTTCAGATCTGCCACAGAAGGCAACATGGGCGCCAGATTCCAATATTTTTTTAGTTAAGCACCTCCCTATACCCGAAGTTGCGCCAGTAACAAGAATCTTCTTGTTTAATAAACTCTTCAATTTCATTTTCACATTCTCCATATAATAATTCTCTCATTTTTAATGCTTAACTCAAAGTGTTATTTCCATTGGTTTCTTCATAAATACCTGAAAGTTCGACCTACATAATCCAAGCGAAATAACAACCCAAAATAAGAAAATTAACTTTATTTTATCACAGCCCTGTATCATTAATAATGGAAATAAATAAGCAATACTAATCTGTAAAATCCCAGACGGAAACGATCTCAATATTTAAAAATGAAACCATTCACATAAAGTACACAAGACAACAGGCATATAAAGTTTACGATCCTCTTGCTATTTCGGATAAAAACATCTTATTTTGCGAAAACTTATTTTTATTGATTCCATATAATGTATATCGATACAAATACAGCCCTATTTGATAAAAAGCAAGAAATAAAATAAATGAATTCGCATCAAGTAATTAGCCTTAGAAACCTGACTCCATCGACTTATATTATTCGTTTGGAAAAAAAGGATTTTACATTTAAAACAGGACAATATATTACTCTAGGTTATAGTGGTAGTATAGATCGTAGAGAATATTCCATATACAGTGCAGAACAAGATGATTATATCGAAGTGCTAATAAAAGAAGTTGAAGATGGTTTGCTATCGAAGAAATTGAAAAGATGCAAACCTGGTGACAAACTTGATATTGATGGTGCATTCGGTCACTTTTCTTTAAAAGCTGACGAGGTAAAAAATAAGAAATTCTTGTTCATAAGCACAGGTACAGGTATTTCTCCTATTCATAGCTTTATACACACGTATCCAGAAATAGATTATACCCTTTTACATGGTATTCGCCACAAAGAGGAAGCCTACGAAAGTGAGTCATACGACTCGAATCGATACATTTTATGTACTTCGGGTGAAGATACAGGCGATTTTAATGGTCGTGTAACAGAATATCTTCTCAAAAACCCCGTCTCACCTGATACAATCTGTTATCTTTGCGGCAATTGTCATATGATTTACGAAGCTTATGATATTCTTGAAAAGCAAGGTATCAAGCTGGGTCCTATCCATACCGAGGTTTATTTTTAATCATTAAGGTGTGAAACAGTGCGTTCTAATTAGTGTAGACACGACTCACTGAATAAGGATTGGTATCATCATATTAACTAATCACACATCATCGAATTAATTTATGAAATATCATCTTATATCACTTGGTTGTCAAATGAATGCTTCCGACGGAGAGCGTGTTAGAACCGTGATTGAACAAATGGGTTACACCTATACTGAGGACGAAAAAGAAGCTAATCTTATTGGTATTCTTGCTTGTTCGGTACGTCAGAATGCTATTGATAAGGTTTATTCTAAAATTCATAAATGGAATAAGTGGAAGAATAAATCCAACCTAATCACATTCGTTTCTGGTTGTGTATTACCTTCTGATCATGAGAAATTCCTAAAGCTTTTCGACATTATCTTTCAGATGAAAGATTTGCCAAATCTGTCTGAGATGATCCATCAGTATGGTATTACAACACCAAATGGTATTCAGAATGGTTATGATACTCAAAACGATAATATTTCTGAATTCTGGAATGTGAAGCCTGATTATGCTTCGGATTTCGAGGCATTTGTGCCCATTCAGAATGGCTGCGATAAGTTTTGCTCTTTCTGTGCCGTTCCATATACCAGAGGTCGCGAGGTTTCTCGTCCTTCTACTGAGATTATCGATGAAGTTAAATCATTGGCTAAAAGAGGTTATAAATCAATCACCTTACTAGGTCAAAACGTGAACTCATACGGTTTAGATAGACCTGATACTGAAATCATGTTTCCTGAATTACTTCGTCAGATTGGTGAACTTGGAAATGAAATAGGAACCGAATTTTGGGTTTATTTCACTTCGCCTCACCCACGAGACATGACTGATGAAGTGATTGAAGTAATCGCTCAATACAAATGCTTAGCTAAGCAAATTCACTTGCCTTTACAATCGGGCGACGACAAGCTTTTAATTGCTATGAACCGCAAATATGGTCTTGAAAAATACCGCCAATCGGTTTCAACTATTCGTCGATTAATTCCTGAGGCAACACTGTTTACTGATATTATTGTTGGTTTTACTGGTGAAACGGATGAGCAATTTGATGCCACTCGTGCTGCTATGAAAGAATTCGATTTTAATATGGCTTATATAGCAAAGTACTCGCCTCGCCCTGGTGCATTAAGTCATCGTTGGTTCGATTCTGTGCCATTGGAGATAAAAAAAGATCGCCATCAAGTTCTAACTCAGGATTTAAAATTGACATCGAAAAGCTATAACGATAGCATGCTTGATAAAACCTTTAGGGTATTGGTAAGAGCAGCTGCAAAACACGATGGTTACTTAGCCGGAATGACTGAGGGAAAGATCAATGTTCGCTTTTTATCTGACAACTCAAACCTCATTGGACAAATTGTAGATGTGAAAATCAAATCTACTACCGATTTCTCTGTTGAAGGAGATCTTGTTGATTAAAAATAAATACCTACGCAGACATTAATAGATCGTGAGATATGAGATTTAAGATTGATTTACAAACGACTTGTTATTTCATATTTTGATATAAATACTGCACGTTTAAAACAAACTCATTATCACACTTACCAAACTATTGCACAATAAATACACAATGAAAACAATTGCCTTTAAAACTTTAGGTTGTCGTCTGAATCAGTACGAAACAGATGCTTTAGCTTCTAAATTCCAGAATAACGCCTATAAATTGGTCGATTTTGATGAAGAAGCTGATGTCTATGTGATCAATTCTTGTACGGTGACGCATCAAAGCGATCACAAATCAAGAAATTTCATCAATCAAGTCACTAAACGACATAAGGATTCTGTTTTGGTTGTGACAGGTTGTATGGCTGATAATGCCAAAGAGGAATTAGAGAGTAGAAATGAGATTAACTATGTTCTCGAAAACGACAATAAATCAGCTTTATTCTCTTTGGTTGAAGCCCACTTTAATGGTGAGATAAAGCACTCAGATCAATTAGATAAGGATAGGTTTGCGTATGGTTCTACCGAAAAGGGTTTTCATACGCGCAGCATGATCAAAATTCAAGATGGTTGCGATAACTTCTGCACATTCTGCATTATTCCTTCGGTACGTGGGCGTGCTAAGAGTCGTCCGTTCCAAGCCATTATCGATAATATAAAATCTGTTATTGATGAAGGTGCCAAAGAAGTAATTATCACTGGTGTGAATATTGGTCGTTATGAGTTTGAGGATTATAAATTCGATGACTTGATTGAGGCTATTCTAAATTTAGATGGCGATTTTAGATTAAGAATCTCATCTCTTGAGCCTGATGGCTTTGGCGATAAATTTCTGGGCTTGTTATCACATCCTAAAATGACTCCTCACCTTCACCTTTGCTTGCAATCAGGATCTGATGAAGTTCTTTTAAGAATGCGTCGTATGTACACGATTAAAACCTTTAAGAATACGGTTGAGAAAGTGAGAGCTATCCGTCCTGACTTTAATTTCACCACAGATATTATCATCGGTTTCCCGGGCGAAAGCGAGACTGATTTCACCGATAGCTGTGATATGATTCAGAATATGGAATTCGGTCATGTACACACCTTTAAATACTCGATACGTAAAGGGACTCGTGCCGAAAGAATGGACGATCAGGTTCCTGAAAGGCTTAAAACTAAACGCAGCGAAGTGTTAAGAGGTATTGCCGAAGAAAGCAAACTTAAATACAGAAGTCAGTTTGTTGGTAAAACACAGCGTGTACTTGTAGAGAATATTAACGGAAACGTGGCAAAAGGTTATGGCGAACATTATATTCCTGTTCAATTCGAAGCTGAAAATCTTAAAAAGAACACATTCTACGATGTTACAATTAAGCGTATTGTCACCGATAAGGATATTCTGTTGATTGGGGAATTGATTTAATTATTTGAATTCACATCGCCTACAGTATTGGGTATCTCAAAAAAGCTTGAGATACCTTCTACTCAAGTAAAAGGCTCCAAAAAATATGTGGGGATTCATCTACGCTAGTAACAGGCTTCATAAAAAGTGTAGGGAACCATCTACCTGCAGTATCAGAGTCCAAAAAATATGTGAGGATCCATCCACTCCAGTAGCAGTCAAATAAATTCTGTTTTATGAGATATTGATATGGTAATGCCTATGAAACTTATGCACAAAAAGAAATCCCCGTAAGCAATGCTTACGAGGACTATTTATGATTCAAAAAAAATATTTTTCATCTGACTCCTTGGAAAATAACTGAATCAACAGCAATAACCTTATCGTCTTTTAAAACTTTAATTCGTACACACAACTGTTGAGTTATTCTTACATTCAATCTTTCCTCAGAGAGTTCAATAATAGACTCTCTTAAAGCCATTAGTTTACCTTTTTGGAGTGTCTTATAATCTTTTATACGAGAAC
>JADGEF010000132.1 GCA_016744515.1 Marinifilaceae bacterium
CTTTGTGTGCTATTGGTGTTGCTGCGGCAATCATCTTATACTTTGTAGCACAAAAATTCAAAGTGTATGAAGATCCTCGTATCGACGAGGTGGAAGAAGTATTACCTGCTGCCAACTGTGGTGGTTGTGGCTACCCAGGATGTAGAGGTTTCGCCGAGGCATTGGTTAAGGCAGACGACATTTCAAAAATGAATTGTCCTGTTGGTGGAGCCACAGTCATGTCGCATGTTGGTGCCCTTTTAGGTCACGAAATAAAAGCAGCAGACCCAACAGTTGCTGTTGTGCGTTGTAACGGTACTTGTGACAATCGCCCTAAAACAAATGTTTACGATGGTGCAGCTTCTTGTACAATTGCAGCATCACTTTATTCTGGCGATACAGGTTGTCAATATGGTTGCCTAGGTTTAGGTGAATGTGTTGATGCTTGTAATTTCGATGCCATGTATATGGATAAAGAAACAGGCCTGCCAGTTATCATCGAAGATAAATGTGTGTCTTGTGGCGCTTGTGTAAAAGCTTGTCCAAACAGCATTATAGAACTTAGAAAGAAAGGGCCTAAAAGCCGTCGTATTTTCGTTTCATGTGTGAATAAGGATAAAGGTGGTATCGCTAAAAAGGCTTGTTCTGTAGCTTGTATTGGTTGTGGTAAATGTGTGAAGGAATGTCCATTCGACGCTATTACACTTGAAAACAACCTAGCTTACATCGATTATGACAAATGTAAGTTGTGTCGTAAGTGTGTGATCGTTTGTCCAACTCACGCTATTCACGAGTTGAACTTTCCACCTCGTAAAGAAAAGCCAGCGGCTAAACCTACAGCTGCAACTGTAAAACCAGTTGTTAAAGTTGAAACAGAAATAACAACTAAAAAAATTACTACCATTGAAACTGAGATCAAAATAAAGAAAACAGTATCAAAAAAGGACAATAAAACCGAGACAGATACTAATTCTAAAGAATAAATAAAATGAAAACATTATTCTTCATAATTGTAGTTGTAATAATATTTGTAATTCGATTTTATATTCGAAATACAAGAGCTGACAATCTACTAAAACAATTTAATTTACCTCTAGAAGATCGAGTTTTTCTAATGAAAGAGTATGGACCATCAGGTTTAAACAAATGGGTTATACAACAATATATTCAGGAAAAATCAAATAATTCAGTAGTTAAGAAATTATTTATCGATAATTTTCAAGCACTAACGTCTTCGTTTAATTTACTTGATAAAGTTTATCTAAAATATTCTGAAGCAGATAACAATGTTCTTGAGGTACAATTTAAATGTCAGAAGGATGATATTTCTCTTAAAGAATATCTTGATGTAGTAATATTCAACAAGGATGCATATAATAATCTTAAAAACATGGGGATAACTAAAATTGTTTTTATGGATGTTGTTAACCATGAATATGAAGATTCTGCAATTGACAAGTTAGCCGCATTTGTTTGATATTCTTAATTCCAAAATTTTAAATAATGAAACTAAATAAATAGGAGGAGATTCAGTGTTAAAAACATTTTCAATAGGGGGTATTCATCCAGAAGGAAATAAACTTTCTGCTAAAAGTGCAATCCAAGAATTGCCAATCCCTAAAATAGCAACTATTCCAATTGCTCAACATATTGGAGCTCCTGCTAAAGCTGTCGTTAAAAAAGGCGATGAAGTTAAAGTAGGTCAAGTTATAGCTCAATCATCAGGCTTTGTATCTGCCAATATCCACTCTTCAGTATCGGGAACGGTATTTAAGGTAGATGATGTGATGGATGCTACAGGTTTTCGTCGTACATCTATCATTATTAAAGTTGAAGGCGACGAGTGGTTAGAGAATATCGACAGAAGTGAAGATCTTGTAACTGAAATCACACACACTAAGGAAGAGATCATCAAAAGTATTGGCGATGCTGGTATTGTTGGGCTTGGTGGTGCAACCTTCCCTGCTCACGTGAAGCTTTCTGTTCCTCCTGGCAAAACTGCTGAGGTTCTTATTATAAACGCTGTTGAGTGTGAGCCTTATTTGACTTCGGACCATAGAGTAATGCTTGAAAAAGCTGACCAAATTATGGTTGGAATCCAAATTCTAATGAAAGCTCTTGAGGTTAATAGAGCCATTGTCGGTATTGAGAGCAACAAACCCGATGCCATAGCTCATATGACTCAAGTTGCAACAAAATATTCAGGTGTTGAAGTTTGTCCTTTAAAAACGCAATACCCACAAGGTGGTGAAAAACAATTAATTTCTGCGACTTTGAATCGTGAGGTTCCATCGGGAGCACTTCCAATCGAAGTTGGTGCTGTGGTTCAAAATGTAGGTACTGCATTTGCTGTTTACGAAGCGATTCAGAAGAACAAACCCTTGTTCGAACGTGTAGCTACAGTTACTGGTAAATCATTAAAAAATCCTTCGAACTGGAAATTCAGGGTGGGAACACCTGTTAGCGATATTATAGAAGCGGCTGGTGGATTACCTGAAGATACAGCTAAGATTGTTGGTGGTGGCCCAATGATGGGTAAAGCTTTAGTAAGCGTTGATGTTCCTCTAACAAAAGGTAGCTCAGGCTTATTATTATTAGCCGAAGAAGAAACAGCTCGTAAGGCAACTAAAGCATGTATCCGTTGTGGTAAGTGTGTTTCGGTTTGTCCTATGGGATTAGAACCATATTTACTAATGGTATTAGCTGATAAAAAAGAATACGAGAAACTTGAAAACAATGCCGTGATGGATTGTATTGAGTGTGGTTCTTGTAGTTTCACTTGTCCTGCAACCCGACCTCTTTTGGATTACATCCGATTGGGTAAAGGTAAGGTTGGACAGATTATGAGAGCTAGGAAATAGTGTTATTAAGTATTTATACTCATAAGTACTTATAAGTTAGGAGTACTTATTAGTATTTATAAGTTGGAAGTGCCTTAAGTTCGTTTTTAACATTAAGTATTAAGAGGAACAGATATGGATAATAAGGAATTTAGCAAGTTACTTGAAGAGCAAAGTACTTAGGAGTATTTATAAGTTAGAAGTGCCTTAAGTTCGTTTTTAACATTAAGTATTAAGAGGAACAGATATGGATAATAAGGAATTTAGCAAGTTACTTGAACTTAGAACAAAAAAGTTCGCCATTATGGTCATCAAGCTTTCAAGTTCTCTTCCAACAACTATAGAAGCTAGAGTGCTTAAGAATCAATTAACAAAATCGGGCACAAGCATTGGTGCTAATTATCGTGAAGCTAATCGATCGAGAAGCAAAGCTGATTTTAAAAATAAAATCAAAATTAGTGAAAGCGAGGCTAGCGAGACAGTTTATTGGCTCGAAATTATTCAAGAAATAAATTGGTCCGGAAATATAAATATTAAAACAGTTTTAAATGAGGCCAATGAAATACTAGCAATCTTTTCATCAATCAGTAATAAATTAAAATAAGTACTTAGAGTGCCTAGAGTTAAAAATGCCTTAAGTGATTTACAACTTTAAGTCTTGTATACAACTCATAAGTACTAATAAATACTATACAACTCATAAGTACTAATAAATACTCATATAACTCATAAATACTTATAAATACTCATACAACTCATAAGTACTAATAAACACTTATACAAATCATAAATACTAATAAGTACTTATAAATACTCTAAATACTAATAAGTACTAAAAAATAAAAAAATATGAACACCAAAGTACTTGTCGCACCATCGCCACACATACACAGTGGCGATTCCATACAAAAAAACATGTATGGTGTGGTTTTTGCGATGCTTCCGGCTCTTCTATTATCATTCTATTACTTTGGTTTGGGTTCCATTATTGTTACCCTTACTGCCGTTGCATCGTGTTACCTTTTCGAATTCTTAATTCAGAAATATTTACTTCATGTTGAACCTACAATTAAGGATGGGTCAGCTTTAATTACTGGTCTTCTTTTAGCATTTAACATGCCAGCTAATCTTCCAATATGGATTATCATTATTGGAGCTTTAGTTGCTATCGGCATTGGTAAAATGACTTTTGGAGGATTAGGAAACAACGTATTCAACCCTGCGCTTGTGGGTCGTGTTTTCCTATTAATCTCCTTCCCTGTTCAAATGACATCATGGCCAAAAGCTTTAGGTTTTAACACATCTTATTTAGATGCTGAAGTGGGAGCAACACCTCTTGCAATTATCAAAGAGGGATTGAACAAAGGAGATTCTCTAACTGACTTAATGGCTCAACTTCCATCACATATGGATTTGTTCCTTGGAAACATGGGCGGTTCGCTGGGTGAGGTTGCTGGTGCAGCTCTAGTTCTTGGATTAATCTACATGTTGATTAAAAAGATTATCACTTGGCATATTCCTGTATCAATTATTGGAACAGTGGTGATATTCTCTGGCATTCTGAATTTTTCTAACCCTGAAGCTTATGCAGGTCCTGCATTTCATCTTCTAACAGGTGGTTTATTATTGGGAGCTATTTTTATGGCTACCGATTATGTGACTTCGCCTATGTCGAATAAGGGAATGATTATATACGGTATCGGAATTGGTATTCTTACCGTTGTTATTCGTGTATTCGGAGCTTATCCTGAAGGGGTATCCTTTGCTATTCTTATTATGAATGGATTTGTACCACTTATTAATGTATCTATTAAACCTAAGCGTTTCGGCGAAAAAAGGAAATAATCATGGCTGGTAAAAAAGAATCGACATTTACAAATATGGTTCTGGTGTTGTTTATAATAACACTAGTAGCATCAGCTGCTTTGGGTGGGCTTTACGAACTAACCAAAGAACCAATTGCCGCAGCTAAGCTGGCAAAAAAATTAAAAGCAATTAAAGAGGTTGTTCCTACTTTTGATAACAACCCGAGTGATGATGTCTACAAAGTTGGTATCAACGAAAAAGATACGCTAGAATTTTATCCTGCAAAAATGGATGGAAAATTAGTGGGGACAGCAGTAAAAACCTTTACAAAAAAAGGTTTTTCAGGTTATGTTTGGCTCATGGTTGGGTTTACTCCTGATGGAACCATCAACAATTATTCGGTTTTGGAGCACAAAGAAACGCCAGGTTTGGGTTCAAAAATGGGAGCCTGGTTTAAACAAACTGATCCTGCTAAAGCAAAAGCAAGTATCCTTCATAAAAACCCAGGTGCATCTAAATTCATTGTTAGTAAAGATGGTGGCGATATTGATGCCATTACTGCAGCAACAATTAGTTCAAGAGCTTTCTTAGATGCTGTTCAAACGGCATATAACGAGTATATGAAAAATCAAAAAGGAGGAGAAACAAATGACTAACTTGCAGAATTTTTCAAAAGGATTTTTCAAGGAGAATGCAGTATTTGTATTGCTTCTTGGTATGTGTCCAACCCTTGGTGTAACCTCATCGGCTATCAATGGTTTGGGTATGGGATTGGCTACAACCTTTGTACTAATCATGTCGAACATGGTTATCTCACTCGTGAGTAATCAAATTCCTGACAAGGTTAAAATTCCCTCATTTATTGTGATTATCGCTTCTTTTGTAACGATAGTCGATTTGGTAATGGCTGGTT
Source organism: Marinifilaceae bacterium (assembly GCA_016744515.1). Lineage (GTDB taxonomy): Bacteria > Bacteroidota > Bacteroidia > Bacteroidales > Marinifilaceae > Ancylomarina. The sequence continues at coordinate 5,539 of JADGEF010000132.1, forward strand.
ATGTACCTGCCCTTCACGCACAGTTGGGTGTATTTATTCCTCTAATTGTTGTTAACTGTATTGTACTGGGGCGTGCAGAAGCATTTGCATCCAAAAACAAAATACTACCTTCTATTATTGATGGTGCAGGAATGGGTCTAGGTTTCGCAATGGCATTAACTCTATTGGGTTCAGTTCGTGAGTTGTTGGGTAGCGGAAAAGTTTTCGGAATCACCCTATTCAACGAAACTTATGGCATGCTAATATTCGTATTAGCTCCAGGAGCCTTTTTAGCATTAGGCTACCTAATTGCAATTATTAACCGATTAAGAAAAGCTTAGGTAAGGTTAAAGGAAAAATTGAGTTAAAAAAAACAATTTACCACTCTAAGCATTTAACCATGTTTTAATACAAAAAAATATCATGGAATATATTTTAATTATTATATCAGCCATATTCGTTAATAACGTTGTTTTGGCTCAGTTCCTTGGAATTTGTCCTTTCCTTGGTGTATCAAAAAAAATATCAACTGCAGTTGGGATGACAGGAGCCGTAACCTTTGTTATGATTCTGGCAACCATTGTTACCTATTTAATTCAAAAATATGTATTGGATGCTTTTGGAATTGGTTTTATGCAAACCATCACCTTTATTTTAATTATTGCAGCTTTAGTGCAATTGGTTGAAATCATCCTTAAAAAAGTAAGCCCTCCTTTATATCAGGCATTGGGTGTATTTTTACCATTGATCACAACAAACTGTGCAATTCTGGGTGTAGCTATCATGACCATTCAAAAAGATTACGACCTTTTGGAAGCCGTTGTATTCTCTGGATCAACAGCCATAGGATTTGGTTTGGCTCTTGTATTGTTTGCAGGTATTCGCGAACACTTAGACTTAATTGATCTCCCTAAAGGGATGAAAGGAACACCAGCGGCTTTAGTCGTAGCAGGTTTACTTGCTATGGCATTTATGGGATTCTCTGGTATCGTTTAACAAATATTAAGGTTTTTTAAATTAATGTACTATATTCGTATAGCATTTCAGCATTAACCTAAATCCCCATATAATTGTGCTCCGAGCACACAAAAAAATCAGCCAGTTCGATATCTCGAGCTAGCTGATTTTTTTATATCAAGATTTGTTTTATGATTATCATATTTTAATAAGAATAAAGTTTATAAAATTAAAGTATCTTAGCCTTATATTTTTAATATTCATTAAGTGAAACTATGAGACTCTTTTCATTATTAGTATTGTTATTCTTCTTCAATATTACTCAAGCACAAGATAATTTATTCAAGCATTTCAGCTCTCTACTATCTCTAACATTAGATGAAAATTTTCAAGATAATAGAAATGATTGGAAAGAATCTAGAACTCCAGGGAAATATCTCGTTATTGGAAAAGGTCAATATAACCTTATTGGATCAGCAAATTCAAAATTAGTAACAACCAAGAAATTTGAAATCGATTTAAAAAATGATTTCATGATTAATTTATTGTTCGAAATTAAAGCACAATCGGATTATAATAAATTTGCTTTCATTTTTGGGGAAAATAATAGATACAATTTCACCTTCGACAAACATAATGGAGCAAAAATGCTAATTTATGTCGACAACAAAGTGTTTGACAAAGAAAAACTTAACTCCTCCTATGACAAAAAAATAAAACTCGATTTAATTAAATCTGGCTCAAAATTAAATATTTTTCTTAATAATGAATTTATTAAATCGATTAGTATATTAAAACAACTCAATCCTACATTTGGATTTCTATTAGAAGATGCTGGTGCCGTACAAATACATCATCTTAAAATATATAGTGATTCTAATTTGTATATGCATAAAGATAATTTTATAAATAAATCTACTGATAATTTTAAGTCCTTATTAGTAGATGGGTTTGATTCCAATAAAACATCTTGGCCTTTAAGTCAACTTCCTCATTATAGAAATGAAATTAATAAGGGTCGATACATATTAATCTCATCAATGGGGATGGAAAAATCTACTCTTAAAGATGTTGATATTAATAAAAATGATGATTACATTATTGAGACATCAATAACAAAGAAAGGAGCTGCCCCTCATAGTAAATTTGGAGTTAACTGGAACGTTTTCAATAATGAAGTTTATCAAGGCATTCAGGTAATTAATGGTAATAAAGTATACTATATAGATCAAACAATAAATTCCGAAATCAAAGAATTATTAACAACCGTAAATTTAGAATCTACTATTAAAATTAAAGCTATTAAAATTGCCGATTCATTATATATTTTCATAAATAATAAATATACAAAAGCTTTTAAGACGCCAAATTTCATAGCTAATCAGCTAGGTTTTTACACTAAATTGACTGGAGCATTAGCAATAGACTATATTAAGGTTTACTCAGGTAATTTCTCAAAATTATCTTCAGAAGAATTGAATAAAGAAGAGGTTATGCCTGTTGTGAAACCTGAACCAATTATTCTTCCCAAAGAAAAAATTGTTAAAAAAATTGATGTTTCAAATCAACTAATTTTTGAAAGTACTTCAACTCCATTTAACTATAGTAATAATAAATTGATTACACAAAGCCATGAAGTAAATAAAGGTGGTTTTAGCTCTGCATTACCCCCAATTTTAAAAATTGAACACATATCATTCTCAAAAAATATTTTAGCTGCTGGTGAAAAAGCAATCTTAAAACTTGGAATTAAAAATATTGGTCCTGGTAATGCCAATGATATTTACCTAGATATTCGTTCTAATATAGCTGAATTAAATTTTCTTAATCAAACCAATTTCCCTGAGATAAAAGCCAATGGAGGCGTTGAAGAGTTGAGTGTGGAAATTGAAGCGGGAATGAACTTATCCAATAAAGAAGCTGTATTAAAGATTAATATTATTGAACCACATTTTAAATTAAAAATTCAAGGTAAACAAATACTATTCAAAACTAAGGAATTTCAAAAGCCTAAATTGATTATAGCTAAATTTGCTACCACAGAAAATCAAGCCGTTGATCCTAACAATGAAGTAAATATTAATGAGATAATTGATGTGAAATTAGCCATTCAGAATATAGGTCTTGGTTCCGCACAGGATGTTAAAGTGAAAGTTGAAAATAGTCAAAAAGGAGTAATGCTCCTTGGCGTTATCAATAAAAATGAATTAAAAAGAGTTAATCCTGTAATCGACAAGATAAATTCTGGAGACTATGATACTATAACTTATCGCTTCTTCATTAATAGCGAATTTGTAAGTAAACAACTAAAATTCAGTATTACTTCATCTGAAAAATATGGAAGATATGGCTTTTTTGAAGAAAAAACAGTAAGTCTTAATACTCAACTTGCTGAAGAAGGGTATATACGTACTATCAATAAAGCTAGTGCAGACACAGCTAATAATAGTGTAATTATAAAAGATCTATTAGAATTTACTACTGATCAAACTGTGGATGTTGATAGAGATATTCCCAATATCTCAGAATCATTCGATAACCGATATGCAGTTATAATAGGTAATGAAGATTATAAATCAAAACAAACTGATTTAACCTACGAACAAAATGTTGAGTTTGCAGTTAATGATGCAAAAATATTTACTATCTACTGTGAAAAAGTTCTAGGAATTCCCCAGCGCCAAATAAAGCTTTTAATTAACGCAACTTCTGCTGAAATGAAACAAGCTACAGCTTGGCTTACTAATTTAATGTCAATTGAAAGCGGGAATGCTGAAATATTCTATTATTACTCTGGCCATGGCTTACCACACCAGCAAACAAAAGAGAGTTATCTTATTCCTGTTGATGTTTCAGGAAACAATCTAGAATTCGCAATTAACCTACAGGATCTATACAAGCAGCTGAGTAAAACTCCAAGTAAAAACATAACACTCTTTTTAGATGCATGTTTTAGTGGTGGAGGTCGCAACCAAGGCTTACTAGCAATGAAAGGAGTTAAGATTAAACCCAAAGCAAACTTCTTACTAAATAAGATGGTTGTTTTCACATCAAGTACGGGGGAAGAAAGCTCATCTGTTTACCGAGAGAAGAAGCACGGATACTTTACATATTTCCTGCTTAAGAAATTAAAAGAATCTAAGGGCAATATTAGCTACTCTGAACTTGGAAACTATATTAATTCCCAAGTACGAAAAGAAACAGGTATTAACGGGCTAATACAGACACCTCAAATTAATGTGAGTTCACAACTCGAACCGAGTTGGATGGATCTCAAAATAAATCCTAATTTATAATGAAAGCTGCAAGTTTATTGAGATCACTTATTGTATTTATAAGTATTCTTTTTTGTGCTATACACACTGTAGCACAAGAAAGTGTAAAGGTTCATGTTCAAGGCATTTCAATATCTACTAATTTATCTCCTATACAAGCCAAACATGAAGCCTTAAAAGATGCTAAATATAAAGCATTAATTAAAGCTGGAATCTCAGAAAACATTAATCGTTCAAGTATTCTTATGCAAAACGAAAACAAAGAATCTATTTCTGAACTTTTCAATGAGCTTATTTCAACAAATGTAAATGGAGAAGTTATTCTTGATAGTATAATTTCAGAACAAAAAACATTCAATGAATATGGCAATATGGAACTTAAGCTAGATATACTTGCTACAGTTTACAAAACAAGTTCAAAAAATGATTGTAGCTTCTTTATAAAAGTAAAAGGAGTAAAAGAGAGATACTGTAAAGCTGGATTGTTATCATTCTCTGTGACCCCCTCGCAAGATGGTTATTTATATATATTTAATATCAATGAGTCTGAAGCTACATTAATCTATCCATATTCAGATAAAGCAACTGGTATAAAAGACAATGTTCAAAAATTTATTCAGAAACAGGAAATCTTATTCCCGATACACCCTGCTTTTAAACCGGGTTATGAATTAGTCCTTCCTAATAATAAAACAAAGGAAGTAAATCGTCTTCTATTTGTTTTCACAAAAAAAGAGGTCCCATTTATTGGTAATGAAAATATCAAAGACATCTACTCTTGGCTTGCTATAATCCCACAATATTCTAAATCTACAATAATTAAGGAGTTTGTTATAGAAACCATTTAGATTAGATAAGAATAAGAAAATCAGCCAGTTCGATCTCTCGAGCTGGCTGATTTTTTATCATACCACGCATGAGAAATAAAAGTGTCAATACTTAAAATTCAAATATGCTTTATCAAAAA
>JADGEF010000133.1 GCA_016744515.1 Marinifilaceae bacterium
GCTGGGAAAGCGCAATCAAATGGAACTGGAAGAAGAAAGAACCAGAAAATTTAAGCGATTAAAAAATAAGCACAGCACGATAGAATCTAATATAAATGAACTTGAACATAGAGGACTGGATAAATGCCCAGATAAGGGAATCATACATTTTGCAAGGTATATCAGTCTGGGTGTATGTGCTTATAAGCTAAAGAAAATAGGACGAAAAATATTAGAGGATCAACGTGCTGAATTAAAGCGAGCTGCATAGGCATGATAGAGATATCATATATTTAATCAAGGGATAACTATGCTCTAAAATAAAGGAATAGCAGGCTCAGAGAGGAAAGGTGGCTGGAAATGACCAAACTTCCTCGCTCTAACCTAATTTTATTGTATTTATTAAAATTTAATTCCAACTATGTAGAATCAATCTAAGGGAATTATATAAAATGCTAGTTTTCTTAGAGACACTATTTAGAAAACTAGTCTACAATTTTAGGTTTATTAGCCCAAAATACATTGATGATTTTCCATTCACCTTTGAATTTCCCAATATGCAAATAATCAACAAAAGCATACTGATTTGTTGATACCTTAACTGTGGCAGCATTCCCAACAATATCGTAGATTTCTACTTTTGATTCTATTGGACCTTCAGGATTTGCAGCATATTTGTTCATATTCGTTCCAGCACGCATAACCATATAGGAAGCGCTCAAATTAATAATAAACTCAGTACCATCTTTAGCTTTTTGAATGCTGCGTTTTATCAGTTCGGGATGCAAAGCCTTTTCCATTCTTGCGGCATCTTTATAAAAATAGCCTTCAATATAGTTTAACGTAGTTTCTTTAATCGCTAATGTATCATTAGGTGTTTGTGCGAAAGCTTTACAGCTTAAAAGAGACATTACAATTAATAAAAAAGATAATTTTAGAGTTTTCATAAGAACCTTGTTTAATTGTTAGTTAGAAATATGTACATCAAAATACAATAGTAAGTAGGATTATCACAAAAAGCATAAGATATATAATCACATTTATTTGTGATCTTTTATAATAATCTGCCACCAAAATACCACTTAATAAAAGTATGCTTTCAATAAAATTAAATATATTATATGCAATATTTCGTTAAGTTTTAGGCAGCGATTAAACCAATGTTATTGATCTGCCTGATTCTTTCTTTATTTTTCTTAGTGTTTGGGTTTATCCCAAACTCAATTAAAAATCTATCAATCAGTAATTGGTTGTGATATAAAGTTTTATCAAGTTAAAGCTACAAGATTATTCCGATAAGCTGCACAGCTGATATGATAAAGAGTATTCATGTGAAAATGAAATTTTATAATGTGAATAATTGGATTCAGAATATTAATTACCACATTACTATAGTAATGCATCGAACAAGATTTCTACAGGATGTTGAGCTTCTCGCTGGCTACCATCTTTTATTTGGTGGCGGCACGATGTGCCAGAAGCTGCTAATAAGGTTGTTGGTTTAGTATTTCGAATTGCAGGCAATAGTTTTAGTTCCGCAATTTGCATACTGAGTTTGTAATGTTCTGCCTCGTAACCAAAAGAACCAGCCATACCACAACAGCCCGAATCAATTTCGCTAGCCGAATAGTTCTCAGGGAATGATAAAACCTCTTTCACAGGTAGGGTAGAAGCTAGTGATTTTTGATAGCAGTGTCCGTGAAAGCTAACTTCTTTATATTCTTTTGTGAATTGTTCTTTTGTGATTCTACCAGCCTGCATTTCTTGCCAAAGGAATTCTTCTATCATCAGGCAATTCTCAGAAAGCTGAGTAGCTGAAGTTTTCAGTTCTTGATTTGCGAGATCGATATACTCATCTCTAAAAGTGAGTAGGGCAGAAGGTTCAATTCCAACTAGGGGTGTTTCTTTACTAATGATATCTTTTAATAGCTTGATGTTTTTATTGGCAATAGACTGTGCTTGCTTTACTAAACCTTTCGAAAGGTATGTTCTACCACTTTCGTGATGTTTGGGAATGATGACTTCGTAGCCCAATCTCTCAAGCAGTTGAATGGCTTTTATGCCTATATCAGTATCGTTGAAATTGGTAAATTCATCAGCAAATAAGTATACTGTTTTTCCTTTATCCTTTATTCTTTTTCCTTCCTTTTTATACCATTTTTTTAATGTTGTTTCGTGTAGTTTAGGAATACTTCTTTTCTCTGCAAATCCCAATTGTTTTTTAATTAGATTTCCTAGTTTAGGATGTTGGTTGACGTAGTTATATAGCTTGGGTGCAATACCTCCTAATTGATTTATCTTACTGATATTTGCAATTAATCGAGTTCTTAAAGGAATACCATTGCTTTCGTAGTAATGCTGTAAGAATTCGGCCTTCAGTTTAGCCATATCCACATTCGATGGGCACTCCGATTTACAGGCCTTACAAGACAAGCATAAGTCTAAAATATCGTAGACTTCTTTGCTATTAAATACATCCTTTTTTTCAGAGTAGCTTAAGAATTCTCTCAGAAGATTAGCTCTCGCCCGTGTCGTATTCTTTTCATCAAGACTTGCCTGATAACTCGGACACATGGCTTTACCCGTAAGGTGCGTATTTCTGCAATCTCCCGAACCATTACAGCGTTCTGCCGATCTGATAATGCCACCATCAGCAGAAAAATCGAAGTAAGTTTTCAGATTTCTAGTTTCCTGATTGTTATTGTAACGCAAATGAGTGTTCATTTTGGGCGTATTCACAATCTTTTCAGGATTAAAAATAGTGTTCGGATCCCAAACAGCTTTAATATCCTTAAAAGCCTGATAGTTGGTTTCACCCATCATCAGCGGAATAAATTCACCCCGCAAACGTCCATCACCATGCTCACCACTAAGCGATCCTTTGAATTTTTTTACCAGCTTAGCCGTATCCAGAGCAATGGCATGAAACTTTTCTCTATCGATATCCTGTTTTAAGTTGAGTATAGGACGTAGGTGTATCTCGCCACTGCCTACATGAGCATGGAAAACACAAGAAACACCGTGTCTCTTCATGAGAATCTTAAATTCAGCGATATATTCAGGAAGAACTTCAGGTAAAACAGAAGTGTCCTCGATGACTGATACAGGTTTGGCATCGCCTTGCAAATTCGAAAGCACACCCAGAGCTGATTTTCTAAGATCCCAAACACGCTTTATATTTTCTGTACCTCTAATTACTGGAAAGTGATAACCCAAGTTGTTGAGTGTAAACTCGGCCTTCATCTTTTGAGCAAGTTCATCAATTTCCTTTTTTGTTTCACGAGCAAATTCAATAATAAGTAAAGCTCCTGGTTTGTCTTTTATAAAGAATCGATTTTTAGCTTGTAATGGGTTACCTTCAGAAAGTTTCAGAATGGTATTATCCATCAGTTCTACGGCACCAGGTTTGTATTTTAAAGCAATTAAATTGCCTTGCATGGCTTCTTCAAGAGAAGCAAAGTGTGCACAAATTAAAGCAACTTCTTTGGGAGGAGTAGGCACCAAATTCAGCTTTATTTCACTTGTAAATGCTAATGTTCCTTCAGATCCGGCAAGGAGATTACAAAAATTGAAGTTTTTAGGACTTGAAGAAAAAGGAGAACTATCTAAAAGAAGATCGAGAGCGTAACCTGTGTTTCGTCGGTGGTTTCTTGTGTCAGGAAATTCAGTGCGAATTGCATCTTGTATTTCAGTATTCTCAAGAGTTTTACGAATATGCTGATAGATCTTTGTTTCTAAGCTGGGTTTAATTTCTTTTGTGCGACATTTTTCTTGAAACTCTTTATCATTCAAAGCAGAGAAAGTGGCAGTTGAACCATCACTAAGTATCGTACTAATTTTCAGGGTGTGATCTCGTGTACTGCCATATATAAGAGAATGAGATCCACAGGCATTATTTCCCAACATACCACCAAGCATACAACGAGAAGCAGTTGAGGTTTCTGGTCCAAAAAATAGATTGAAGTCTTTTAAATAAAGGTTTAGCTCGTCGAGAATCACACCTGGCTGAACACGAACCCATTTTTCTTCTACATTTAATTCAATAATTTTCGTGAAATGCTTGGACACATCTACTATAATGCCATCCCCAACAACTTGACCTGCTAAAGATGTTCCTGCAGTTCGAGGAATCAATGAAAGTTGCTCCTCGTTGGCAAATTGTATAAGTTTCTTTATATCAGATTCATTTTTGGGATAGGTAACAGCAAGCGGTAAAACTTTATAGGCAGAAGCGTCAGTCGCATAGATTAATCGAGTGCTTTTATCTCTATGAAATTCACCTTCGAATGATTCTGAAAAGTTTAGAAATTTATCTGATGTTGGCATTTTAAGGTTTCAAGGTTAAAGATGATTTATATCATTCAATAGATCGTGAGATATGAGACTGATTTACAAGCTATTTATAATCAGCAAATTAATAAAAACATAACAGGTTTGGGATGATCTCATTATCAGGTGTTTGAAAAAACCTTACCGAATTATTGTCATAACTTATAAGTACTTTTTAACTTTAGGCACCCATAAGTACTCATAACTTTACACTAAGGTATTAAAATTTCTTCTTATCAAGAATGAATATTTATTTAGATTAAAATGTGTTAAAAATGACGCTTTCGAAATGCATTTTGGTCATTTATATCTAATTTCGCAATGTCGAGATTACAAAAACATATAAATTACTGACTCACAATGAACTTACTGCAAAAGATTAAGGAAAATGCAAAGCTGCATAACAAAAAAATAGTTCTTCCTGAAGGAACTGAGGAGAGAACATTGCAAGCTGCAGACATCCTTTTGAATGAAAAAATTGCACAAATTATTTTGATTGGAAATCCTGAAACAATCAAATCAGAAGCAAGTAGATTAAATTTAGAGAATATCTCTAAAGCGATTATCATCGATCCTGAAAACCATGACAAGATGGAGGCCTATGCTGAGATTTTGGTTGAACTTCGTAAGAAGAAAGGGATGACAATGGAACAAGCTATGACGCTTGTTAAAGATCCTCTTTACTTGGCCACCCTAATGATTAAAGCGGGTGATGCTGACGGTGAAGTTGCTGGAGCATTGAATGCTACAGGAGACGTACTTCGTCCAGCTTTCCAGATTGTGAAAACAATGCCTGGTTGCTCAGTTGTTTCTGGTGCTTTTATCTTAATCTTAAAGGATAAAACTTTTGGAGATAATGGTATGTTGGTTGTTGCCGATTGTGCTGTTCATCCAAACCCTACTGCTAGCGAATTAGCTGAAATTGCTGTAGCTACTGCTCGAACAACTAAAGCTATTGCTAATATGGAACCACGTGTTGCTATGTTGAGTTTCTCTACTATGGGATCTGCTAAGCACGAAATGGTTGACAAGGTTGTTGAAGCAACTCGTTTGGCAAAAGAAATGGCTCCAGAATTCTTAATTGATGGTGAAATGCAAGCTGATGCCGCTATTGTTGAAGCAATTGGTGCAAGCAAGGCTCCTAACTCTGAAGTTGCAGGTAGAGCTAACGTATTGGTATTCCCAACTCTTGAGGTTGGAAATATTGCTTATAAATTGGTACAACGTTTAGCTGGTGCTGAAGCTGTTGGACCTGTATTGCAAGGTATGGCTGCTCCAATCAACGATCTTTCTAGAGGTTGTTCAGTTAGCGATATCGTTAACTTGGTAGCTATTACAGCAAATCAGGCTGCAGGAATGTAAGCTGAGAAATCAGAAAAAGAATCTTAATCAAACAAATAATAATAGAATCTAATGAACGTTTTAGTTTTAAATTGCGGAAGTTCTTCATTAAAGTATCAAATTTTGAACATGGGCAAAGAGGCAACTCTTTTAGCTTCTGGTCTAGTTGAGCGTATCGGTCTTGAAAATGGAGTGTTAACTCACAAGCCTGAGGGAAAAGATAAGTACAAAACTGTTCAAGATATTCCTAATCATTCTGTTGGTATTAATTTAGTACTTGCTGCTTTAGTCGATGCTGATCATGGTGTAATCTCTGACATTAAAGAAATTAACGCTGCGGGTCATCGTGTGGCTCATGGTGGTGAATATTTCCAGGATTCTGCTTTTGTTACTGAAGAAGCAAAAGCAAATATCAAAGCATGTTGCGAATTGGCTCCACTTCACAACCCTGCTAACCTTGAGGGAATTCTTGCTATTGAGAAATTATTACCAGGTTTGCCACAAGTTGCTGTATTTGATACCTCTTTCCACCAAACACTTCCAAAAGAAGCTTTCATGTATGGCTTACCGTACGATTGCTACGAGACTTTGAAAGTTCGTAAATATGGTTTCCACGGAACATCACATAAATTTGTTGCAAACAAAGCGTGTGATATTCTAGGATGGAATATCGAAGATAAGAAAATCGTTTCTTGTCACCTTGGTAATGGTGCTTCTGTTTGTGCTATCGAAGGAGGTAAATCTATCGAGACTTCAATGGGATTCACTCCTAACGAAGGTCTTTTAATGGGAACACGTACAGGTAATCTTGACCTTGGTGCTTTATTATATATCGCTGAGAAGAAAGATTTATCTATTCAGGAAACTAATAACCTGATCAATAAAGAATCTGGATTAGCTGGTATTTCTGGTATCTCTTCTGATATGAGAGACCTTGAAAATGCTGCTGCTGAAGGAAACGATAGAGCTCAATTGGCTTTAGATATGTTTGCATATCGTGTGAAGCGTTTTGTAGGTTCTTATACGGCCTCTTTAGGTGGTGTCGATTTGGTTATTTTCACTGGTGGTATTGGTGAAAATGATGCAACTTCTCGTGAGAAGATTGCTGGTAAATTCGGTTACATTGGTTTAGATTTCGATTTCGAGAAGAACAAAGGTCTTCGTGGAAAAGATGCCCTTATCTCTACTAAAGATTCAAAAGTGAAGTGTATGATTGTAACAACTAACGAAGAATTAGTTATTGCTAATGATACCCTACGTATTGTTTCAGCGCTTTAATAAGCTCTAACATATTATCATAAGGCCGTCTCAAATTTAATTTGAGACGGTTTTTTTAGATCCTAAAAATTAAAATGATTTGGGCGTTCTTTCGCTACTAAAAAAAGAAGCGAAAGGCAGGCTTTCCGCTAATAGTCCTCGCCCTAGACCTTATCTTATTACACAAGCTTAAGTTTTTTATAAAACTCATCACTTTAAGCGAAAAAGCAATTAGGCTGTGGGCTAACCGCTACTATCCTTAACGCAAAATCACACGCATATCTTAGTTACAATTGGCTATCTTTTTACAATGCTTATAGATCATAAAGTGAATGTCTTATATCAAAAAGACTTTCGTATTGACTGTAAAATGAAGTGGTATTACACTATTTTAACGCCAAGCTTGCTAAGTTTTTTCGCAAAGGGCACAAAGAATTCATGCCTCTTAAATTTAACGACTTTAGTATCTATGCTGGAGATAGGACTAAATTAAAAAGGGCTTTAGTCCTTATCACATACAAAAATGCTGTTATTACATCGATTATAGGAAAGACCAGTAGAACTTGATGACAAAACACATGGCATGATTATCAGTTGTGAACGTGCAGAACAAATTAGATGTTTGCAGCAATTAGGCAAGGTGAAAACAATTACAAGGCAAAATAAAATGTTACAGCTCTTGTTGTGTTTTATAGAATTTGCAATTTAGTAATTAGTCTGTATTTGGAGAGCTAACGGATTACAAATTCGTGCTAACTGGGGGGCTTTAATTAAAAAAAGCCGCCTCTTATTGAGACAGCTTTAGTTCGCTTGTGTATTTTATGACTTATTTTGTTGAAAAATAAGTAGTGCCAGCAATTTTAATGAGAGATTTGTTCAGTATTTCGTAATCTACAACTTCTGTAGAAGACATACCACCTATTTTTTTAGCGTAAGTCTTAATGGTTAATTTGTTGTTAGTGGCTGACCACATAATTATTTTTTGATCATGGTCTGCAACCTGATACGTTCCAAAACCGTCTTTAGTAAATTTATAGGTAATGGTGTTTGTATCGTTTCCATATTTCCATTCACCTAAAATTCCAGCCAATGCATCTTTCGTCTTAAAGTCTAATGTTCCTTCACCAACATTGGTTCCTTTGATGTTTTTGGCAGTTATTTTCACACTGTAGTCACAAGCTGATTTTAATTCTTTAAAGGTATAAGCTAATTTTTTGTCAGCATCAATTGTTACGATGTTTTTAAGCTCGTTTCCTTTTTCTGCATAGTCAACATCATACATTATAGCCCCTGCAACTTTATCAAAGCTTATTATATTCGTATGCTCTGTAGTTTCTGTGTTTTCTATTGTTATAGCAACTACTTTTGCATCATCATCATCATCACTACAAGATGTCATGACGTTCATAAGCGTTAAGCAGGCGATTAGGTAATAATTTACTTGTTTCATAAAAAAAAATATTTATTTAATTATAGCGGAATACTATATTCTCGCTTTGTGTTTATTAGTTAAAAGTTAGTAAGTTTTGTATTGTTTGGTTCTCAGTGTTTTATTCGTTTAAATGGGTTGAAAATTAAAGAGTGCTAAATTAACACAATAATTAATGTTATAGTATTTTTTTGTTTTTCCCTCCCAAGTCTTATCAACATTATCGTTTGATATTGTTGATAGAGAAGTTGATACAGTGGTAAAAAAAATTAATCAATTGAATTCCTCGGGCTTGCAGAGGAAAGTTTGAAAACCTAAGGTTTTCATAACGCTTAAAAAGCGTATTTTCTACTAATGAACAAGAGACTTGTCTCTTAAAAGGATATCTCACGAAAGTGAGATTTCATCAAATACCTCGTTGGCTTGCCCCGGGCTTGTTTATTGCTTTGAATACCAACTACACCAAAACGAGTTAGCATTGGTATATATTGCGAAGCACATCGCTGAGCATGGTATCTGTTAGCACTACAAATTGCAGACTTGTGGTAGATGGGGGAATAAAATCTAAGAGAAACAAACACCCATCTTATCTGGGAAGAGAAGCCTCTTTTAATTTCTGAAAACGAGCTGCTTCTACTACACCATCATCGTCTAATTTTGTAGCATAAGCTAGCTTTTCACAGCTAAAGGCTAGCTTTTTTGCAGGCCATTCTGGCTATTTTGTTCATAGATCTGCCTTTTTTAGTGCTCGGGCTCACTTTTTTCTTCGACTATTCTGGCTCAAACCGAGCTTGCCCTAGCTTTTTAGTAGCTGCAGCTGGCAAAAAGCCAGAACGTTCTCCTAATTTACCAGCTTGTTCTCCAAAATAGCCAGATACTTTTTAGCTAAAAGCCAGCCCACTCTCACTCAAAGCTAGGCCGATGTCTATCCAAGCTAGAATAAATGCTGAAAAAGCCAGATGAAGGAGCAAAATAGAGCCATCCCTCTTTGTAAAAGCAGAGACCGTTTAGCCAAATACCTTGGTATTGTATTTCTGCTTATAAAATTTCAATCTATTTATAAAGCAATCGGTAAGGCTTTATAAGTGTTCTGAAAATAAGCCTGTCTGTAATCTATTACGCTTATTGCAACAGTCCAATTACAAGTGGTTTGTAAATCAATCTCATACTTTAACAGGCTCAGCAAGCATGTCTTTATTCTCATATCTCACGATCTATAAAGTGTATCAACAAAAAAATCCCGGAACGTTGTGTCCGGGATTAATTAATGTAAGTATTCAACATGTGTGCTTGTTCTATTGCTTATTCATTCACCTTTTCTGCTTCCTGAGTTTTTTTCTTTGCACGAGGGAAACGGTTTTTTAATTCGTCGGCAGCTTCCTGAGCTCCTGCTTGCCCCATACTGGCTGCATTTTTAAGCACCTTGTAAATAGACAATGCAGCAGAATAAGCTTCGCTACCAGCCAAAGTCATGGTATCGTCTATTTCGTTTGTTAAACGTGCTAATGGAGTATTAATGTTTCGAAGCAAACGCACGGTCTCAAAATCGATTTTTGCCTCGGGTACATCAATAAAACCTGGCATGTAATTGGGGTATTGCTCGCCATACTCTAGAGCTTTCTCTACAAAAGCAACGGTCTTATCACCCATTTTTGGTAAGTCCCTTTTTTCTTCGGGAATTAAGGTGTGAAGCTTAGACTCCAAAATTGCTATTATGCCTTCGATGTGGCCCTTTAGCTGAGTTTTCTCTTCCTCGCTAAGTTTTACTGAAATTAGATTTTCCATAAAATTTCTCCTTATTTTAATTATATATTATTTAAAACTTATGTAAATTAAAGTATATTTTTTACAATAAAGCATTATTCGGGTGTTAATTTTTCATAAAAAACGAATACTATAAACCGTCTTCGTGCTAGCAATATGTAGTATTTTAATGTCTTAAATTAGGTAATGGTTAACGCTGATAGGTCTCCTAAACACATAAATGTAAAAGTTAGAACATGATTGTCGTTTATTTTATTTGCAAAGACCCCATAGGTAAACAGCCTTGCATTCTGCTTTATTTTAGTTCCCTGCCTCAGTATTCCGTGAAG
>JADGEF010000134.1 GCA_016744515.1 Marinifilaceae bacterium
AAATAAGTACCACGATATAATAAGGATAATATATTTTCTTGAATTAAATTAAAATTTAACTAGGGGTTTTTTAAAATATTCTGTCTTAATACCGAAAGAAGGGGAATATTAAGATTAATTATTAAAACCAGTACGTGTTATTCCCAATTGAAATGTCTCATTAAAGAATACCAATTTCTCGACATATAATATGAATAAAAACACAAACATCACTAATGCTAGCTCTTGCAAATCATTATACTATACAGAGTTTTCGCATATGAAATATTATTTTAATAAACTATTGATCTGTTTTTTCTTGTTGATTTCAAGTACAACGATGGCTTCTACTATTAATGGTTCAATAAGAGATTCTAAAACTAAAGTAAGTATTCCTTTTGCTAATGTTTTAATTAAAAATACGACTAATGGTATAATGTCCAATAATGAAGGTTCATTTAGTTTAAACGTGGAAAAATTCCCGTGTACCTTAATTGTAAAATTCATTGGATATAAAACTAAGGAGGTTATTGTTAAAAACCATAAACAAATCTTAGATATTCTTCTTGTTGAAGACGTTTATTCTTTGAATGAAATTACAGTAAAACCAGATAACTTTTACGAACGATCATTACTTAGGAAAATCGTTAAAAATAGAAAGAAAAACAATCCTGACTATATATCTGATTTGTCGTATTCAGACTATACAAGAACAACTGTATTTCTTTCTAATTTAGGTATTAAAACAATTCAATCAGGAACATTTAAAAAATCGGCTGATGCATTTATTAAGAGTTCTGACTCAACTTTAATGATGCCCTTTTTCATGGATGAAACAATAAGCTCGCACCAAAGGACAGATAATTTAAAACAAAGCCAAGTAACAGCTCAAAAAACGGATGGTATTCTTTCTCAAATTAATCCACAGATAAAATCTGTTTTAGAGAAAAAAATTACAACTGAGTTTAATTTCTATAATAATCAGATTAATATTTTATCTAGAGGTTTTCCTAGTCCAATATCGAATACAGGGCTTCTTTACTACAATATATATCTAAGTGATAGTACCATCTATAATAATATCAAACATTATAAGTTTAATTTTTTCCCTAAGAGCTATAAGAACATCACTTTTAAAGGACATTTTTGGGTGGAGTCTGAAAATTGGGCTTTAACTGAGATAAAAGCGTCTTTGCCCAATTCGGCAAATCTAAATTTTGTGAAGGATTTAGAAGTATTTGTAAACTATGAGAAACTGAATAAAGATCGATGGTTTTATAAGACACAAAAAATAAATTTAAAACTAACTCTTAACAAAAGGGAGGGTAAAAAACGAAGGAAAAAGAATTTTAAGGTTCAAAAATTAATTTGCTATAGAGATGCAAATACCAACACATTGCCTTTACTAAAAACAAATATAAAATCAGATTACTTACTTCAAAACTCAATTGAGAGCAAAGAAGAAATTTTTGCAATCAGAAAAGAACTAGCACCCCTTGACTCTTTTGAACAATCGGCATATATAGGAATTAATAAATTAAAAGAAAATAAATTTATAAAAGTTGCTGATAAGTTTAGTGCAATGACCATCAATGGCTATTATAATATGGGGAAACTCGACCTGGGACCCTATTTTTCATTTTATCGTAGAAATGAAATTGAAGGAAATCGTTTTACACTGCCTCTAAGAACTAGTGAGAAACTCTTTAAGAATTTTATGCTAGGTGCTTATGTTGGTTATGGAAATAAAAACAAAGAGTTTGCTTGTGGTGGGAATATGAAATATTTATTACCTACTACCCATAGAAGTATTTTATCTGCCAATTACCACTACGATTATTTCGATTTGACGAAGAATAAATTCATTGAATTCATTCGTGAAAATCCATATCAACAAGGAGGGGGGAACATTGTATCTTCTTTTACATCAGAAATTCCGAATCCTTATATGATGCGGAACCGTCATTTTGATATCACCTATGAACATCAGTTAAATAAAAGTTTTGGACTGCTAATTAGACCTTCATTAAACCGTTTTTATTCAAACTATAATTTATTTTTTAATAAAAACGGTAGTGATTTATCCTATTTCGACACAAAAAATTTGATGCTGGATTTAAGATTATCCTTTGGTCAAGATTACGATGAGGGGTATTTCTCTCGTATATACTACGGAAACCAAAAACCAGTATTCCATTTCACCACCCTTTTAGGGCAGTATAAATTACCAATAGCAAGTGGAAATAAATCAGGTTATTATGCTAACCTCAATGGTTCAATGAAAAATAGAGTGAATATGGGGCCTATGTTTCTAAAAACGATGATTGAAGGTGGAGCTATTTTAGGCAATGTGCCTTATCCTCTTTTACAATTACCAAGAGGAACACGTGATATTGGAGCCGCACGTTATCATTTTAATTTATTGCATCATACTTCATTTGCAAGTGATTTATACATGAGTGTACATTTGAGTTTAAACGGTGGTGGTATCATTTTCAACAAACTCCCTCTGATAAAAAAACTCAATCTACGTGAAATAGTCACATTCAAAGCCTATTATGGAAAACTATTGGGAGAACATAGTAAGATTTTAAATGTGCCTAATATGCTTCAGGCGCCTACCAAGCAACCCTATATGGAAATGGGGTTTGGTATTACAAACATTTTTAAATGCTTAAGAGTGGAATATGTCAATCGAATGAATAGGGGAGATGCTTTTAATAAATTCTCTTCAAGCCATGGTTTTCGTTTCAGGATAGAGGTCAGTTTTTAGAAATGAATCAATAACAAATTTTTCAAATCTCATTATTTATATGCGACTAAGAATTAATACAAAATCGAAACTCAAGGTTTTAGTCTATCAATTATTATTACTCATGTTTCTTTTCCAATTGAGTCGATTACTCTTTATAGGTTTAAATCAGGCTTTATTTAGTAATATCTTTTGGTATCAATACCTCTTTTATATTCTCGACAGTATCAAATTCGATTTGGCTGCGGTTTGTATGCTTAACACCCCTTTTATCCTTTTAAGCCTGCTACCCTTTAAATTTTGTGATAGTAGGTGGTATCAATTTATTCTGATGTCCTTCTATACTTTAATAAACACAATAGCCTTAGTTGCTAATTTGACTGATGTCTTTTATTATCCTTACACACTTAAGCGACTTACTTTTTCAATTTTTGATTATTTAGGAACTCAAGCCAATATGTCTTCCTTGGGAGGAGAATTCTTTTTTACTTACTGGTACGCTTTTGTTCTCTTAGCTATATTGGTTTTTGTTTTAATCAGATTCTTCCTCTTTACCTTGAAAAAGCGTATTAAAACCAGACGAGAAATCAATTATAAGGGGTTTCTAGCTGTCTATTTATGTATTCTATTTTTGAGTATTGCAGGTATTAAAAACAATTTAAATATTTTTGGGAAATCCCTTGCAATTAAGGATGCCATAAAGGATGTTGAGCAAGTTGAAGATGCAGGAATTGTTCTTAATTCTGCTTTTACTCTTTTTGCTTCATATTTTGAGGAAACATCAGTTTTATCAAAAGTTAAGGATGAATATAAGCTGCCAAATAAAGAAGCTTTCCGTCCTGATAATGTCGTGATTATTATACTTGAGAGTTTTACAAAAGAAACCTTTAAAAGTCTTAATCCAAACTTGGAGAATGGGAATTACTCTGGTTATGCACCATTCTTAGATTCCTTAATGCAAGAGGGTTTATATTTTACCAATGCTTACGCTAATGGTCGTAAAAGTATGGATGCATTACCAGCAATCATTTCTTCGATACCAGCAGCTCAAACGCCATTTATCTTATCAAACAAATCGGGAAAAAAGGTTCCTGGTTTGGCTTCCTGTCTTAAGCAAAAAGGATATGAAACTATGTTTTTCCATGGTTCGCATAACGCAACAATGGGATTTTCTGATTATTGTAAAGCTGCAAACATTGACAGGTATTATGGCTTGAATGAATACCCTTACGCCAATGATTTTGATGGAACTTGGGGAATATTCGATGAGCCTTATTTGAATTATATGGCTAAGGAACTTAACCAGATTAAGAAGCCATTTTTGGCTACCGTTTTTACTTTATCCTCCCATAATCCTTATGTTGTTCCAAACAAATATCAAGGCAAATTTCCTAAAGGAACGAATGGTATACATGAAACGATGTATTATACCGATTATGCACTCCGCCAGTTCTTTAAAACGGCTTCGAAAATGTCCTGGTATAAAAATACACTATTTGTTATCACAGCTGATCATGCCATCACACCATGGCATAAAGAATATGCAACATCAGCGAATGCCTTTGCGATACCCTTAATGTTTTATGCTCCTGGTAGAGAATTAAAGGGTCGAAGAGAAGAATGTGCACAACAAATTGACATTTTTCCTACTGTTCTGGATTATCTGAATTATGACCAAGAATTTAGATCTGCAGGTCATGATCTATTAGATCCTAATTCTGAGAAATTTGCAATTAGTATTATAAACCAATGTTATCAGATGATACAGGGCGACTATCTACTTCTTTTTGATGGTAATGATTGCAAGGCACTTTATCAGATTAAAAATGATCCCTTTCAGAAAAATAATTTGATTCATAAAGAAATTAAACAGATCAATATAATGCTACCCATATTGAAAAGTTGGATTAAAAACTATAGACCAAAGTATATCTAAACCAAGCACCTTTTTGTCTCAACAAATAGTTGGAAACAAATCAAGACGAGAGATGATTTTAAAGGGCTTTTTTAATTAAAGAACAATTGACATGAGTAAATACGATTTTGTAAAAAACAGCAATTTAGTGATACAGGCTAAACTTTTACGTGAAACCAATATGTATCCCTTTTTTCGTCCTATCTCTTCTCCACAATCAGATACTGCGGTTATTGAAGGGAAAGAGGTTTTAATGTTTGGATCGAACAATTATTTGGGATTAAACAATCATCCTTTAATTAAAGAAGCAGCAAAGCAAGCTGTCGATAAGTATGGAACCTCGTGTACAGGTAGTCGTTTTATGAATGGTACCCTTGATTTACATCATGAGTTAGAAAATGAATTAAAGGATTTTTTAGGAAAGGAAGCTGTTATTATATTCCCAACTGGATTCCAGGTTAATACAGGAGTATTGCCAGCTATGGCAAGTAAAGGGGATTATATTTTCATCGATGAACTTAACCATGCTTCCATTATCGATGGTTGTCGTATGAGTTTAGCACAACGCATTAAATACAAGCATAGCGACATTTTTGATCTGGATAGAAAGCTTAATAGGGTCCGAAACTCAAATGGTGTAAAATTAATTATTACTGATGGAATTTTCTCTATGGATGGTGATATTGCTAAGCTAGATAAAATTACTCATGTTGCTCAAAAGCACGATGCTTTTACATTTGTAGACTGTGCCCATGCCATTGGTGTTTTAGGTAAAAATGGCGCTGGAACTTCATCACATTATGGTATTACTGATCAGGTCGACCTTATTGGCGGTACTTTTAGTAAATCTATGGCTTCAGTTGGAGGATTTGTAGCTGGCAATAAAGATATTATTGATTATCTGAGTCACGCTTCACGTTCATATATGTTTAGTGCCAGCTTACCTCCTTCATCTACAGCAAGTGTTCTCGCAGCTCTAAAATTAATTAAATCGGATGATTCATTTCGCCTAAAATTATGGGAAAATACTCAATACGCCTTACGATTAATGCGAGAGCATAATTTAGACATTGGCATGGCAGAAACACCAATTATTCCAATTTATATTCGCGATAGTATTTTAACCTTCCGCGTAGCTAAAAAACTCTTAGATAGAGGTGTTTATGTCAACCCTGTTGTCGCTCCTGGTGTAAAAGAACATGATGCTCTTTTACGCTTTTCATTAACAGCAGCTCATAGTAAAGAACAAATTGAATATGCTATAAATATCATTAGTGAAGTTGTTAAATCATATATCCCAGAGGAGGTTGTATGTCGATAGAAATTAGAGAAGTAACAAAGACTTCAGAACTCAAAAAATTTATCAGTTTTTATACAAAGCTGTATAAAAATAACTTTCAAGTTGCATTCCCTCTTCACATGGATGAGCTTAAGACTTTAAAGCGTGATAAGAATCCAGCACATCAGTTTTGTAAATGTAATTATTGGATAGCCTATCAGGATAATAAGATAGTGGGACGTATTGCAGCAATAATTAATAGTAAAGAACAAGAGAAGCAAGTAGAGAAAATTGGGAGATTCGGATGGTTCGATTTTGAGGATGATCTTTCTATATCATCGAAATTAATGGAAACTGCTTTAACTTGGATGAAGCAAAATACTGTCGTAAAAGTTCACGGCCCTATGGGATTTACCGATATGGATCGCCAAGGTTTATTGATTAACGGATTTAACCGAAAGGGGACAATGGCTACAATCTACAACCATCCCTACTACGAAAAACATCTTGTAAAACTAGGCTTTGAAAAAAGTACTGATTGGGTTGAGTATGAATTGCAACCCGATGAAAAAGTCGCAGATAAAATAAGTTTACTTGCAAAAAGATGCAAGGATAGAAACAAACTAACCTCTTTAAAACCTAAATCGATAAAAGAGGTTAAAGCTATGGCTCCAGAAATCTTTAAACTAATAAATGAAAGCTATAAAGATTTGTACGGCTATATTCCATTAACTAGAAGTCAAATGGATTACTACACAAAGGCTTATTTAAGTTTTGTCAATTTAAATTTGATAAGTCTTGTTGCAGATTTGGATGGAAAGCTTGTGGGAGTTGGTATCTCTTTGCCTTCATTTACTCAAGCACTACAAAAAGCAAAAGGGAAACTCTTTCCTAGAGGTGCGTTTGAAATGCTAAAAGCTCTAAAAAAGAATGACCGATTAGATCTTTATCTGATTGCTGTTGATTCGCAATATCAAAATAAAGGTGCTAATGCAATTATTATGAGTGATATTATAAGTGGTGCTATAAAACTAGGTATTAATTTAGCTGAAAGTAATATTGAGTTAGAAGATAATAAACAAGTTCAATCTATGTGGCGATTTATACCACATGAGCAGCACAAACGACGCAGATGTTACATCAAACATATAGATCATGAGTAAAATATTGATAACTGGAGCCAATGGTTTTATAGGGAGCTTTTTAGTAGAAGAAGCACTTAAACAAGGGCATGAGGTGTTTGCAGGTGTACGAAATAGTAGTAATTTGAAATTTTTGAATAATTATCGTATTCAAACCTTAATTCTCGATCTGTCTAATCCAGAAAAATTAAAACAAAAATGGTATGTACTCAGTCAATATTTCTCAGAGTTTGATTATGTGATTCATAATGCTGGAGTAACACAAACTATTAATCCTGATGATTTTGATTTGGTAAACAATCAGTACACACAGAACTTATTACAATCACTGATTGAGGCTAATTTTAGGCCTGATAAATTCATTTTGATGAGCAGTTTAGCGGCTATGGGACCAGGTGATACAAAAACGTTAGCTCCCATTGAATTGGAACAAACGCCTCAACCAATCACGGCATATGGAAGAAGCAAATTAAATGTGGAGCAATATTTAAGCAAACAAAAAGAAGTTCCCTATTTAATTTTTCGTCCAACTGCGGTATACGGACCAAGAGAAAAAGATTTCTTAACGCTATTTAAAGCCATAAATCGACATCTTGAACCTTACATCAGTAGTCCAAAACAGTTGTTATCATTTATTTATGTGAAAGATTTAGCTCGATTAGTCGTTCAATCCTGTTCTTCAGATATTACAAACCGATCATTTTTAGTTTCTGATGGACAAACATATACATGTAAAGAATTATCTGGCATCACTAAAAAAGCTTTAAATAAATGGACTATTCCACTTATTTTGCCACAAATCATAGTAAAAGGGATCGCATACCTTTCTGAATCATTTGCTAAAATGATGAATAAAACATCGGTATTAAACCGCGATAAATACAAAGAACTCACTAGTCTTAACTGGTCTTGTAATTCAAAAGAAACACAAACTGCATTCAACTATATGCCAGAATATAATTTGGAAAAAGGTATAGAAGAAACGATCAACTGGTACAAACAAAATAACTGTTTATGAACGTCTTAAATATCACACTCATACTTCTTTCAGCATTATCAGGATCACCTGTACGCTATCCTATTCCAACAAAAGGCGAAGGGCATTTGTTTTATATTCAACGTACGCATAATACGAATACCGTTGTTTATGAAGCTAATTTTGATAAAAACGGTATATTAAAACCAGACATGCCGATTAAAATTCATTGGATTTTATACGAAGAAGGAAGTATTATTGAACCACTTACTCGACTTGAGAATACGTTTGCTTTTGGTGTAAAACACAAATTAGTTGAAAACAATTCTCAAGAATATGATATACAGCTAGTCTC
Source organism: Marinifilaceae bacterium (assembly GCA_016744515.1). Taxonomy (GTDB): domain Bacteria; phylum Bacteroidota; class Bacteroidia; order Bacteroidales; family Marinifilaceae; genus Ancylomarina. Next base: position 8,399 of record JADGEF010000134.1, read on the forward strand.
TTACAAAAAACTAAAACTAAGGTTAAAACAAATTGCTCCTTTTAAAGCAAAAATTTTTCAGGGAGAAGGCCAAATGGCTTCACGTTTAGACCATATATTTGTAAATGCTAATGATGCAGGGCTTTGGACCAGAGTAAAATACCTTGAAGTCTTTACACATATTCCTCAAAGTGAGAATTTAAAACAAGAAAAGATTAAAGTCAACTAAAATCATAAATATGTGTAAGGGTTCGATACGACTATTCTTTAGTCTGAGGTCTTAAGTCCTCAATAATCTTAGCATCTACCCAATAGATGTCTGAATTCCCATTTTGAGGCATCTCGGAGAATTTTTGTCTCATATAAGTACCTTTTATTTCAGGGGAAATACACTCACTAGTATTTTGTGCGAGCAGGGAACTGAAAATTGGCTGGTGAGTACGAAGGTAGGGTATATATTCAAAAAGTGGATGTTCATAAATTCCCAGACTTGAGAACAAAGTATGGTATCGGTCGTATTCCGACCTTGCTTTTTATTAAAGAATCGAAAATCGTTGATAAGTCGATGGGGTAGTTACAGAATCACTATTAAAAGAAAAATTGGAGCGTTTAATTCAGGCATACTTGCCATGGGGCCTTGTTAAATAAATAAGTGCTGTTACTTATTTTTAAAGTAACAGCACTTATTTGTTAATCTGGTATCGAAATCCTCTTAGAACTCCAATTCCATTGCATAATCAACAGAAACAGCTTTTCCTCTTTGCGATCCTGGTTTCCATTTCTCCATTCCCGAGACAATAAGGGTAACGGCTTTGGCAGCAACATCATTGGTCTTCTCTAGAACGTGAACATTGGTAACATTACCTTTGGTGTCAATAGTAAATCCTACAGTTGCTTTACCACTTAGTTTGTTGCCAAACTTGCTTTTTAGTTCCGATATATTTTTTTTAACATAGTGATGTAACCCATACTGTCCCATTGGATAATGAGGGATATCCTCAACAACAACAAAAACAGAAACAATTTTTTCTGAGTTTTTGTCAAATTCAGGAGCAGGAACTCGTGGTGGTGGAGGTGGTGGAGGAACATTACCATTGAGAAACATCGATTTACTATCGAGCTTAATAACGGCATTTTTTAAAATTAACTCATATTCCAAAATATTGCTTTTTTCCTTATCTTTTTTTATTTGAGTTGACGCAGTTGTAAAGCCAACGAACGAAACTATCAAATCAAATTGTTTTCCTTTTGGAGAATAATTTATCTCAAAGTTTCCGTCTTTATCAACAACAGTTCCAATGTAAGTTCCTTGGATAACCACTGATGCTCCAGGTAAAGGATTTCCTTTCTCATCAGTAACCGTTCCTTTTAATTTCGTTACTTTTTCTAAGATTGCAAGAATTGATTTTTTGCCTTCTGATTTGAGGTAATCGATTTTTTGGACATCTGAGTTTTTAGTTTTAAACGAATCTTTTTGGCTTTGCATTTGGTATTCGGGTTTAGCAAAAGCCATTAATAGAATTGCTAATACAGGTATTCCCCATATCATTCGAAACAATTTACGTTTCGCTGTCTTTTCCTTTGTCATCATTTTAAATCGGGTTGTGCCGAGGGACGAACCAAAGTGATTGGCCAAACCAATTACCTGAGTGCCCATTAGCCTGTTAATTAATAATGCCTGAT
>JADGEF010000010.1:0-44598 GCA_016744515.1 Marinifilaceae bacterium
TGTCGGGCAAGTTAAGTTTGAGCCTGCACTCCAACCGATATAAGGTGTTTGATGATTAAGAACCTTATTGCGAATAGCATCTGTTAAGTTAAATTTATGTACCATGTGTAATAGGTTCCAAGTGCTACCACCACCTACAACAATAGCTTCTGCTTCTTCAACTGCTTTTATAGGATCTTCGAAGTGATGGATAGATACAAGGTCGTGTCCAACTTCATTGAAACGGTGTTTTACTTTAGTTTCGTAATCATCGAAAGAAACTGTAACGCCTGCGTAAGGTATGAATAGCGCTTTTACTGGTTTCTCACCTAAAAATTCTTTGATATTGTTCTTAGGGTAATCTAAATATTCTTCACCAGAGTTGGTTGAATTACTAATCAGTAATAATCTCATTATCTTTAAATTTAGTTTAAGTATTTAAGGTATTGCGAAACATATTTGTATAATTTGAAGAGTCGTTAGAATACTATTTCTAGATACTCGGCAAAAAGCGTTGGAAGACAGACAAGCTCTTTTGCAATTTTTGGTTTTAGCATTGGCTTGTGCGAAATGTGAAACATTCACGAACACCCGAAATATACACTACGTGAGTAATTGCAAATGTGCTTGGCTGTGTGGGATGGCAATGTCGTTTCTTATTTCCTCTATTGCCCCTTTCTTTTTCTTCTTTTTATTTTTATAATATTGATATTCTTGCTATTATGGGTTTTTATTCATTTCGTCTTGCCCCTTTGTTGCCCCTTTAAAGTATAGAAAGTTCCTTTTCCAGTTACCCCTATTTTGTCCAGATATTCCTTTTCCAATTCTGTTAAATAGTTGGATGCAGTGCGCTTTGATACTTTGCATATTTCCTGAACATCTGTATTTGTTATTTCCCCTTTTTTCTGAACAAATAAGATGATTCTTACATAAGAATCATTTAGTCCCAATGGTTTTAAATATTCTTCGTTAAACCTTCTGAATTCTACAATAAAACCAGAATAGTCCACATTATAATTAGGCAATGGTAAATGTCTTTGTACACATTCATTTATCATGTTGATTGTACCACGCCCCCAAGCTTCAATATATCCGCTACGAAATAACGCATTAGAAATCTTAGGATTATATGGTAATGAAGGATGTTTAACTTTCAGCTTGGCAACTGTCCAATTTTGAGGCAATTCTCCCTGATTCCAAATAATCATTTTGTTTGGTAAGTCGTCCATTAATCTTTTGGCTTTGTCAATACCTACAACTTTGCCGTTATCATTCTTGCCAATGTAAATTTTTCCGCCTTGTGCATTGGCAAATCCGCAAATCCATTTCAGGTATTCATCCCGCCAGCTTTCTTTCCATTCTATGTTTTGATTTTCTTGCATAAGAGCTATTTAGTCGATTTCCACTTTTTCTTCAACTACATCTTTCAAAATATCAGCAAAGACGTAAGTTTCATTAAATACGTTTCTATCTTCCTCAAACCTGGACTGTAAATATGAAAAACCAGCATTTGCATATTCTTCAATTGTTTTAATTAGAATCCTCACAAATGAATCAATATGAGATTCCTCCATATCTTCCAAATCATTCCATGTTGAGATTTCTAATTCAGAATTCTTCGAAAACAAGGTCATTAATATAAACTGGACTAAAGAATCTAGCTTCCATTTTCCTAATTCTAGAAAATCAGTCGTTGATTCTCTATTTGGCACAGAAATTCTCTCATTTCTGTAGATTCCAATGAAAAATGCATAAATATTTCTTGTTTCAATATTTTCAATTTATTTTCAACAGTTTCTCGTTCTTTGCCTTGCTGGTAACAAACCAGTATAAGTTTCGAAGTCTAAATTTAAATATTTAGTAGGGAATAGCTAGCTTCTTTTTTCACTAATTCTGAAAATTTTCTTTTAGTCAGAGGACGACGAGGAACTGTAAAAGTAAATGTACTTCCTTTGTCTACTTTACTTGTCACATTAAACCAAGCATTATTTTTTGCAAGGAAATCACGGCATAGTGCTAATCCAATTCCAGTACCTTTTTCATTTGCTGTTCCATCAGTTGTAAAGCCTTTGTGTATATTTTTAATCTGGTCTTTGCGCATACCAACTCCATTATCAATAATTGATACACTAACGAAATGTTCTCTTATTTCTGTACGAATTTCAATAATTCCACTTTTATTAGTAAACTTGATTGCATTAGAAATGAAATTTCTCAATACTGTGTGTATCATATTTCTGTCACAGAAAATATCAACTTTATTATCTGTTGAAGTAAATATTTTTATAGATTTTATTTTTCCTAATTCAGAAAGTAATTCCAAGTTTGACAGAACGATTGAATTAAGGTCAACTAGTTCTAAACTTGGGGTAATTGAGTGACTTTGGTTTCTAGCCCAAGCCAATAAATTCTCTAAAAGTTCATAAGAATTATCTGCAGAATGAAACAATGAGCCTAGGAATTCTCTTTTTTCTTGTTCAGAAAGAACCAAGTCTTCTTCAGTTAATAGCATTCTAAGTCCATTACTGATATTCCCAACTGATCCTCTTAAATCATGGGCAATTAACGAGAACATTTTATCCTTTGTCTCATTAGCAGTTTTTAAAGCATCTTCACTTTTGTGTAAAGCTTTGTTCTTTTTAAATATCTCCTTTGCATGTTGATTAGCCATACTTTTTTCAAGCTGTAATATTTCACTTTGCTTCCGATTATTTCTAACTCTGATAAATAAGACAAAGAAACCAATCATTAAAGCAACTAAAAGAGATAATCCGATTGTGTATTGTCTGAAAATCTCAACATCCTTAGTTTGGTTTTCTTCTCTAAGTCGTTCGTTCTCAATCTCCTTGTTTCGAGTGGCTTGCCGAACTTCAAGGTCAGCTATCTTATTGGTTTGTTGATCAGCAATAATTGAATCTTTATAAGCTTGTGCTGTTTGATAAGCATTAAGTGCTGAAGAGAAGTTCTTTTCTTTTTTGTGATACTGCGAAAGGAAATCGTAATAAGTACTAAATAATCGGTGCGATTTTAAATTTTTAGTTATGGTATATCCCTTTTTCAGGTGGTCAAAAGCTTTATCGTTCTCATTGTGTTTTAAATAAAGAATGGCCAAGTTTAATTCGAATAAAGCAACGTTGTAATTTTGGCTGTTATTCTGATGATAACTTACAGCCTCTTTATAGGTTTTTATTGCTTCAAGAATATCTCCTTTATCAGCATAATAACTGCCTAGATCGTTTAGTATTGTAGAAATTAGTTCTTTGTCTTTAAGAGCTTTTGCAGATTTTAAAGCTTCATCGAGATAGCCTGTAGCTAAGTCATGCTCGTTTTGCGACTTGTAATAAAGTCCTAAAAGATTATGGGATCTAATTATACCCTTTTTATCACCTACTTTAGTGAATACAGCACAAGCTTCTTGAGCTGATTCGTAACACTTCTTAAAATTTCCCAATTGATAGTAGACAATTCCTATTTGAAGGGTGGCTTCTGCATTTATTTTAGGGAAATTGTGAGTGTTTGAGAACCTATATGTATTGTAAAGATATTCTAAAGAAAGATCGTATTGGTTGTTAAAGTGATAGGCACGACCTAAGTAATACATCGCTTTTGCAACCTCTTTATAATAGTCAAGATTTTTAGCATGAGCAAGAGCTTCTAATGAAAATTGTATTGCCTGTGGAGGATCAGTTCTCCAATAAGCACGACTCAGTTCAAGATAATTTTCTATTTTTTCGCGTCCATATGAATTTAGATATTTATTTCTAAGGCTATCAATATGGGCTGTGTTATCTTGAGAATCAGAAAAAGCAAAGCTTGTCTTTACGACAAAACACAGAAAGATTAATATGTAGGTTGTTCTTTTCACAAGTATAGATGCATCTTTTTTATTGGTCTAGCAACTTTACGTTCATTAATGCAAAACAGTTGTGGTTATTGTAAAGTCAAGAACTATTGGTCGAATATTAAATCGCAAGATAAGACATTAATCCGATAAATTCTGATGTTCATCAATGCAATGTGATAATTCACAAAAAAGGAAGAGTGCTACACAATCTGTATAGCACTCTTTATGGGGGATAGGGAGTTGTTGTTAAAAACGAACTAAGGTTAAACCAATTGTGTAAGGTGTTAATTCTGGACCTTTGTTTTTTCTGAATAAATCTGTCATACCGTATGTTGCAAATAGATTGATTGCACGGTATCCTAGACGAACATGTGCACTATAACGGAATGCTTGTAAATTGTAATCGTCTCTATCCTTATCTTTATGTGAGTTGCCTTTTCTCTTGTATTTAATTTTTGTGTGAGTTCCCAAACGTAAACCTCCAATTAAACCCGCAGCCATATGAATTTTATGATTGTTTTTTACCGGAATTTGGAATTCCATTAGTAGAGGAACTGTAAGGTAAAGTGAAGTTAATTTTGATTTTCGTACACTAACATCTTTGTATTTATCAGCATCAGGGTAAATAATACCATCTATTTCTTGAAGCGTTATATCTTGATCGAAACGGTAATTGTTCCATTCTAAACCCATACCAGTAACGATACCAATATTAGTTTTGGTTTTTTGTAGACTGATATCGTATTGAAGAAAGTTAAGGTTTACGGCAATAGATTTCACAAGGTTTAAATCCATAAAGTTACGATTTACAGGTTGTGGTTTGTTGTCATATATAGAATAGTCTTCATTGGCAAAAGCATTTATTCCCATTTCAAAACCAGACCAGTGACCTCTGAATGTTGGTTTCTTGTAAGTTTTAGTTTCAGAGTCCCATCGACGTACTTTCTCAATTCTAATTCTAGTTCCATGCCATCCATCGATGATATTAATTTGCTTACGACCAATTCTAATTTTAGTTGTATCAGAATCATCTTCGAAATCTGCAAAGCCTCTTACGGAAACCTTCGTTCCTTTCGAATTCTCAACCACTTTTATAAAATCCTTGTTCAACACTTTTACTTTAGTGGTGTCAGAATAAATATTTTTTTTCTTATGAAATTCTGGAGCTCTATATGTAGGTTTTTTAACTGTTTTTTTCTTAGACCAATTATCTTTAATAATAATTTTCTTCTTTTTAAGACTGTCAGTTTTCAATGTGTCAGTTGTAACTTGCGCCTGACTCCCAATGGTCAGAATAAGTGCTAGTGTAAATAGTAGGTATCGTTTCATATTATTAAAATTTCAGAAGTTCGTATAAAATGAGAATCTCTATCTGATTCTTTGTCTTTATTATTAGATTATAATCCGATCAGATTTTAGATTCGGCTAAAGCTTAAAATCAATAATAAGACGAAGAAGTATTTGATTAGTTACAATGAAAATGAAGTTAGATCGAAATTATTTTACTGGGGTAGAAAAACCTATGCCTAAGGTGTTGAATGCAACTCTAGTTTTATCCGTTTTAGGATCATATTTTTTTTCTAGATTAATCTTTTTACCTGCAAGTTTTCCAATTTGATTAACGCCATAACTTGCAATTTTAAGTAATGTCGATTTATCTTTTACATCTTTTTCCGCCTTACTCGCTTTCCATGAAAGACCTAACATGGCAAGTCCTGTGTTTTGTTGATTAGTTAAGCTTGTCTTTTCAACTATTTCGATCTTAGTTTCGGGTAAACTTATATTCTTAATGGCAAGTGTTTTGTTATCGGCCAGTAATTGTTTAATAACAAGCTTGTCAATAGATTCTTTTGTTTTTACTTCAGCTCTAATTGGTAGGGCATCAGTTTTAATTATTCTTTTATTCTGTATTTTACCCCTGATAATTGACTTTGAAGTTTTGTCTTTCTTCTCGATTTTTTTATTGTTTGCAGGACTTTTTCTAGTTTTAATATTTTGAGGGATTTTCTTTTTTATAGAATCAGGAGTCGCAATTTGCATGCTTGTATTTTGAGAAACTTGCTCCTTTTTAAAATCTGTTGGGTTATTCTCAATTTCGGTTGTCCAAATACTAAATAGTATGGCAATAGAAGCTGCTGTAGCAAGTGTTGTAAATACGAATTGTCTGAAAAGGATGGCTTTATTTTTCTTTTTCAGTTCTTTTTTATTCGCAAATATAATTGCAGAATTAGCTACTACTTTAGTTTTTGCGTAGAGGCTAAAGTCATTCTTTTTTTCAGGTCGAGAAGCCATATATCTTTCGAAAGCTTCTTTCTCATAAGTGTCAAGATCACCTTCAAGATGAGCGATGCAAAAATCATCAAAATTTTCTTGAAAAGGAATAGCTTTAAGTAAAGCCGATTCAGTTTCAATAGGAGTAGCATTACAAGTAAAATCTAGCCCCATCATTTCATTCAACTCCTGCTTAAGATCAGGATGCTGAACAAGAAACGCCTCGAGAGCCTCTTTATCTTGAGCACCGATTTCTCCTTCGATATAATCGAGGAAGAATTCTTCGTAGTTGTTTCGTGTAATGATTGTCATGATTAAATTTCTATTTCTTTTTAGATGATGCTTTCCATATGTCCGATGAATTCCTTCATCTTTTTTCGTGCTCTATAAATATATACCTTAACCTGTGATTCACTTAAATCGGTTATTTCTGCAATTTCTTGATAATTGTAACCTTCATAATCTCGTAGTAAGACAACTGATCGTTGGATATCGGATAAGCGTTCTAATGCCTGATCGAGTATCTCTTTCAAATCAGTATAATGTTGTGAATGCGAATAAGCACTCACATCAACTTGATCGAAATCTGCCTTCCTTTTTTCACGCCTAATCAAATCTATCATCGTTCTATAAGCCGTCGTATATAAGTACGATTTAACTTTCAGGAAATTGACATTTTCGACATTACGCCAAAGTTTTTCGAAACTATCTTGTACGATATCGCATGCCTTATCCTCATCCTTAATGTTTTTAAGGATAAAACGAAATACTCCATCAGAGTGTTGATCAACGCTTATATTATACTCTTCTAGTTTCATAGGTGTTCTCCATTAGAACGGATAGCTTTTTAAAAAGTTACAGTTTGCTTAAATAAATTTCGAAATTAATTCTAAGGCTTCAATTTTGATCTCTTTTTGTTTTTATCTTCGTGCTACTATACCATTTTTTAAGTTCATCCCAATTTAAACATAAAATTTCAATTGATATGAAGAAGCAAATTTATACTTTCCTTGTTTTCGCATTAATTCTAGGTGCTTGTAGTAATTCAAATACATCATCAACTCAAGTTGATGAAAAGCAAAATGATTATCTGACCATGTCTACTCTCTGGTATCAGAGAGCTTCGGAATGCCGAGCTTTGTATTATCAGGCATTTAATTTTGCTAAACACTCTTTAGTGGCAAATTTGGCTGATTCTAAAAATGACAAACCAAAGGCTGTTGTCGTTGATATTGACGAAACCGTTTTAGATAACAGCCCATTTGAAGCTTATTCTGTGAGGACAGGAAAGCCATATTCAAAGGAACTTTGGCACGAATGGACAGGTAAAGCTGCAGCACAAGCAACTCCAGGAGCATTAGAGTTTTTGAAATTTGCAGAGTTAAAAGGAGTAGAGACTTTTTATATATCGAATCGTTCAGTGAGTGAAATGGCAGTTACGCTACAGAATCTTAAAGCTTTAGGTTTTCCTTTTGCAGATGAGGCTCATATTCTATTAAAGACGGATACAAGTGTTAAAACGGTTCGTAGAAATAAAGTTTCAGAAACACATGATATCCTAATCCTAGCCGGAGATAATATTGGTGATTTTGATGAGCTTTTCGAAGATAGAAGTCAGAATTTTGGCTTCGAAACTGTAGATGCTCATAAGGCTGAATTTGGTAAACGTTTTATTATTTTGCCAAACCCTATGTATGGTTCTTGGGAAAGAGTTGCTTTCAAAGGCGAGAGAGGTTTATCACCTGAGCAAAAGAATGATTTAAGGAAAGAAGTCTTGTTCGGATATAAAGAATTGAAGAACTAATATTAAAAAGTGAGTTTTAGTTATGGATAAATAGATTTTCATTAATTGTAATTAAAATTATTTGTTTAGATCATTCTCTAAAATCATCTTTATATTGCATAATACATGCTTATTCTATGATAAAAAATATTAATTTTGTAATGTTTCATATAAAAAGGGTATTTAAAATTGGACATTCAAATTTTTTATCATTAATTTGCAATTAACTTATAAGGTAAGTGATAATAAAAATAATTCATTTAGATAAAAGGGAAAAGACAAATTTTTATTCTGTAGTTATTGATGATTCTGATGATACAGAATTTGAAAAATTTATTAATAAGTTCACTGATTCTGACTACGAATATGAATTACATCTGATATTAGCTATTTTAAAAAATGTAGTTGGAGATAAAAAAGGGGCTAGAAATAATTTCTTCAGACCAGAAAGAGAAGCTCATGCTTTACCATCGATATCTGTGTTAAAAACAATTGAAATAATATCTGATGATAATTCTGACCCTACGAAGAACTTCCCTTTACGATTGTACTGTCTTAGAATATCGGAAGAAATTTTGATACTTGGAAGCGGAGGTGTAAAGACTAGTAACACTTTTCAAGATAGTCCAGACTGTAAACCTCATGCAGAGCTTATGATTAAGGTACATAAAGCTATACTAGAAAAAATAAAGGATCAAGAATTACAAATAGAAGATGATTGTTTAGAACTGCCTTTGAATGGTGTGATTCTTGACGATTTTAAATAAACACATATTATTATGACTGGTTTCTTTGATAAAATAGAAATAAGGAAAGATGCTGAGAATTTCGTTAGAAATACAATGGAAATCGCAGATGAAATTCAATTGATTTTAAAGAAAAAGAAAATGTCTCAAAAGGATCTTGCAAATTTATTGTGTAAAAAAGAGCCTGAAATAAGTAGATGGCTTTCAGGTGTGCATAATATAACACCAAAAACTATAGCTAAGATTGAGGCTGTTTTAGATGAAAGAATTTTAATCCCAGTTTCTCAAGCTCCAAAATTTGTATTTACAAAAACAAATATTTCAAAAGTTTCACCTCTATTAAGAGAGAAAAGAGTTATTGATTTGCAGGCTGGTTTTAGGAATATTCAAGCTACGGAGAGAATTTCAACTTGTGGTGAATTAGCAATATAGAAAATGACTAAAATTGACTCCAATAAGATTCATTTATTAAATATTACAATAACAGAATCTTCAATAGAAGACAAATCATTTGGAATTGAGCCTGATGATTTTGATTTCTCCATAGAATCAAATCATGCTTTCAATGAAAAGGAGAATTTCATAAAGATTGAATTCCTAATTACTATTAATGGGGAATATAAGGAAAATGATGAATGTTCTTTGAAAGCTACATTTCAGTTGACTTATGTTTTTGGAATTGATAATTTTGAAGAGCTTTTTAATAAAGATACTATGGCTATTGATAATCGTCTTGGTATTACGGTTACAAGCATAGCGTATTCTAGTTCTCGTGGAATTATTTTTGAGAAACTTCGAGGAACTTTTCTTGCAAATTTTATACTTCCCGTTATTCGACCAGCTGATCTTATGGAATTTTAGAACGATCGTTGAAATATACTGTATAAAAAAAGAGAATTCTATATTGAATTCTCTTTTTTAATAGCAGAATTCAATTAATTAAAAATCGAATTTGATACCTTGAGCCAAAGGTAAATCAGTACCATAATTAATGGTATTAGTTTGTCGACGCATGTAGGTTTTCCAAGAATCTGAACCAGATTCACGTCCACCACCAGTTTCTTTCTCACCACCAAAAGCGCCACCAATCTCAGCACCTGAGGTTCCAATGTTTACGTTGGCAATTCCACAATCGCTACCTACGGTTGAAAGGAAGGTTTGTGCTTCTCTCATGTTCATTGTAAAGATAGACGATGATAAACCTTGAGGTACATTATTGTGCATCTCAATGGCTTCATCAAGTGTTTTGTATTTCATGATGTATAGGACTGGTACGAATGATTCATTCTGTACAATTTGCCAATGGTTCTCAACCTCACAAAAGCTTGGTAGAACGTAATTGCCACCAATTACCTTATCGCCGAATACAACTTTACCACCAGCTTTTTTCACCTCGGCAATGGCTGTTTTGTAAACTTCTACCGCATCTTTATCGATAAGCGGACCAACAAGCGTATTAGGATCTAGAGGGTTACCAATTTTTTTCTCAACCTGTGCGTAAGCTTTCAATAGACGATTCTTCACATCGTCGTAAATGTCTTCGTGAATAATTAATCTTCGAGTTGACGTACAACGTTGCCCGGCAGTTCCTACAGATCCGAAAACAATACCTGGAATAGCAATCTCTAAATCGGCCGTTGGGGCAACAATAATTGCATTGTTTCCACCCAATTCGGCAATAGTTCTTCCTAAACGAGCGCCTACTTTTTCTGCAACACGTTTCCCAATGGCAGTCGATCCAGTTACAGAAATTAGAGGAACACGTTTGTCCTCGATAAAATTATCGCCCATTACCGATGATTTGGCAACAACCAAATTAAATACACCTTCTGGAACATTATTATCTTTTAATACTTTCTGGATAATATTCTGACAAGCCAGCGCACAAAGAGGCACTTTTGAGCTTGGCTTCCAAATTACCACATCGCCACAAACAGCTGCAATCATGGTATTCCATGCCCAAACAGCTACTGGAAAATTAAATGCAGAAATAACACCAACCACACCTAAAGGATGATATTGATCCATCATTTTATGATCTGGACGTTCGGAGTGCATCGTGAAACCATAAAGCTGACGTGAAAGACCGACAGCAAAATCACAAATGTCTATCATTTCCTGTACTTCGCCTAAACCTTCTTGGTAAATTTTCCCCATTTCGAGGCTGACTAATTTCCCCAAATCTTCCTTATTCTCTCGAAGGGCATTACCAATTTGTCTAACAACTTCGCCACGAGCAGGAGCTGGAATTTTGCGCCATACTTTAAAGGCATCCTGTGCTGTGTTTAGTACTTTTTCGTAGTCGTTGATATCGGCATTTACAACTTTGGCTATTTCAGAATTATCAATGGGAGAGTAGGAAGTAGTTGTAATTCCTTTACAGGGGAACCATTGAGTTCCTGTTGTTACACCAGAGTTGATTTCTGAGATGCCTAAACGTTTAAGGCTTTCTTTTATTCCAAAATCTGTCATGATATTTTGAGTTATTAGTTTTGAGACATTATTTTTATTTAATCTGCTTAAGCTAATAGAAAGTTGATATTTGGAGTATGATATTTGTCATGTAGCTGGTTTATTACGATTTCAAAACCTAATATACTAAGAAACCCGATAGCGTGAACTATCGGGTTTCTATTAGTGTGCCATGCATGCTAATTTTATTTTTTGCCTTATTCAGTATGTCGAATCTCATATTTAGAAAAATGATTCTCTAAAATACAGAAGATCCAAATGCTTGAAGTTTGGATCTTTTTTTATTATTTATTTTAAAAGTATAAACTTGGTGCTTCTGCTGTCAAGATTAGACTCATTGTGTTTATACCCTTGCAGTCATTAATTTATCTGTTTTCCATTTTTCTGGATTATCAGCAATATATACTGAAATTCTATCGAACGATTTTTCATCACGAATAATGTGTTCCCAATAATTGCGTTGCCACAATCGTTTATTGAACGGTTTCCAATTTTGTGTTTTTACCCCACGAATATAGGCATTGGTTGTCATGGTTTTAAACCAACCAATGGCATCGCCAATTGTGGCATTGTATATTTTATTTTTCATCCCATACGTTACGTGTTCGGGGCAATCATGCATCGAATGACCACGTATCGGGCGATCACGCATATGACCACGTATCGGATGACCACGTAGGGGCATCCCTACGTGGTCGCCCGATATGTTATTGTTATTATCCGATGCATTATTGTTATCGTCCCGAACGTTTTCGATAATACAATGAAAATGGTTGGGCATAATCACCATTTGATGGCACATTTTATCGGGGTATTTATTTTCCAATTCCAGATACCATTTTTCAATCATTTTACCCGCATCATTCAATACCATCTCAGTCTGAATAATTTCACCAAACAAATGAAGTCTATCTTGACAACAAATCGTAATAAAATACAAGCCTTCCTGCGAATAATCATAGCCTTTTAGTCGGATTGATTGGCGATTGGGGAAGCGTATCTCTTTTTTATTATTCATTTTAAAAGTATGAATCGAATTTATTAGAATTGCATATCAGCGCCCATGATAATTTTACTTTTGTTGAACGAAACCTAATTCTCTTAACGGTTCCGTCAATCCACCGTTCATGTTGGGCAGTTCCTGTCACACGAACGCTTAGTTGTTATAGGGCGTATTTATTTAAATGTCTCATTAATTCTTTTTATAATGTCTGTCAAGCCATCTTCATTGTATGTGTTTATCATTACTACAATTCCTACATTTCTCTTTGGGAAAATTCCAGCAAAACTGTAAAATGTTCCATTACTGCCGCGATGTGCGTATTCAATATTTCCATCTATTTCATCTACCCACCAACCGTTAGAATACTTTGGAAATGTTTTAAAAATATGCTGATAGGTTTTGGATTTTAAATAATTATCATGCCCTTGTAGTCCTTTGAGGTGCAAATTTAAATATTTAAGGAATTTTTCAGTCTGAATACTAATATTGCCAGAAGGAGTTGTTAGTAATCCGAATTGATTAAAACTATGATACATTCTCAATTGGTCTGAAATTGGAACTAAGTCTTTATCAATATCCAAAACCCAATATTTGGGATTTATATGACCTTTGGGTTGTTCCAAATTATAATCAACTGGTACTCCGATTTGCAAATCAAGATTCAAATCGTCGGAAAGCTCCATTATCAAATCTTCCCAAGTCCTATTTGTGACTTTCTCCAACATTAATCCAGCAGTAATAAACCCAGCGTTTGAATAACAATCATCGCACTGACTATAAAAAGGAAGTGGTTCTTTTTGTAGTATCTGTCTAATTAAGTAATATCTTTTTTTACTTATGCTAAGTCCTTTATTTAGTGTTTTTTCATATTCGGCAATAATCGTTGAAACTTCAGGCTCATCTCTAAAGTTAATTAATCTTGCTCTATGTGATAATAATTGCTGTAAAGTAATATCAAAGTATGCAGAATCACTTTTTTCCTTTAATTCAGGATATAAATCGAAGAATTTTGTATCCCAATCAATCAGTCCTTTATCTACCAAACTACCTGCAAGAAAAGCAGTAAAAGATTTTGTGTTTGAACCAATATGAAAATAATCCATTCTTTGAACTTTTTCTTTTGTTTCAATATCTCGAAAACCTAATACATTTAATGCAATTACTGAGTCGTTTCTGATAACTCCATAAGCAACGGCGGGGAAGTCAAATGCAATCCTCATACTATCTACGTCATGAGCGAGTTTGGCATTTATCTCAATTTTATCATTTTGAGCAAGACATGCATTGGTTATGCCTAAAAGAAATAATAATCCATATATCAGTTTATTTTTAATCATGGTTTTTCATTTATTGATTTGTCTCTCTTAATATGCCCTATAACGATTGTGCAAGTGCAAGTACATCTCTTTTGTCGATCTAGAAAAAGATATTTACATATCTAATTTAAGTATCATCAATAGAATTTCTAAATTTTATAAAATATGTATTTGACACATGCGTATATCTTTCGCTTGTTTTACTCGATGCATAGCTTAGTATTGTTTGAATGTAAGGTGTATTAGTTCCCTGTTTTGTAAAAGTCTGATTATTACAGCTCATGAATTTACGAATTCAGATTAAACATCAGTTGTGATTACTGTAAAATGTTTTGTGTTATTATTATAAATAGCTTAAAAAACTAAGGATGGGTATTTGTAAAATAAAAAAGCACATCACCCTAAAAGTGCAGAATTAGAGCATTCTTTTTCTGACTAATAATTAAAACGCCTTGGCCTTTACCTATTTAAAGCCAACAACTTAAAAGCTTGTGTCTACAATAACATCTCTTTAATTCGTGTTTTATATGGCAATATGTGCAAGTGGGTAGGCTACACTTATGCTAATATTATTAAAACCAGCTTTAACCAGTCCAAACCCATCGGGTTTGAGCGTGTTAAAGGCGGGTTTATGATGGTTAAAGGCGGGGAAGAGCATGTTAAGGGCGGGTTTGTGATGGTTAAAGGCGGGGGAGAGCATGTTAAAGGTAAAGTTGTGAAGGTTAAAGGCTACAAAGAGCATGTTAAGGGTGGGTTTATGATGGTTAAAGGCGGGGGAGAGCATGTTAAAGGTGAAGTTGTGAAGGTTAAAGGCAAATTTATGAGTGTTAAAGTCTACAAGGAGTTTGTTATAGGCTAAAAACGATACTGTTTTAGCTTTTGTGTAAAGTACCACCTCGCCTTCGTTCCTCAGGTACTCTTCTTACTCTTCGACTTGGCTCTGGGATCGGGAGGAGAAATAAATCGGGATAATTCATTACGATTCGCAAAGCCTGTATAACAAGAAACCCAATAGTGTAAACTATCGGGTTTCTCTTATTTTGTATCAAATACTATTTGAGGACTATGTCTTCTTTCGTGTCCTCTTTTATTTCAGAGCCTGCTATTCTCAGTGCATCCAAATCGATATCTTCTTCCTCGTTGTAAATCTGTAATAGAGGTTCTTTAAACGACTTATTCGTAATTAAACGTTCAAGTGTCAGTAGTAATGATGGTAAGAGGATTAGATTAGACAGCATTGCAGAAAGAAGTGTAACCGAAACCAATACACCTAAGGATACTGTTCCTCCAAAATCTGATAAAGAGAATATTCCAAATCCGAAGAAAAGAATAATAGATGTATACATCATACTCTGTCCGGTTTCACGAAGAGCCAATACGACAGACGATCGAATATTCCAACCGGTGAGTTTTAGTTCTTGTCGGTACTTAGCCAAATAGTGAATCGTGTCGTCTACTGATATTCCGAAGGCAATACTAAAAACCAATATGGTTGATGCCTTAATTGGGATACCAAAATAACCCATTAAGGCTGCTGTTATAACTAAAGGAATTAAATTCGGTATTAGAGCTACAAGAACCATTCTTTTAGATGAGAACATCCAAGCCATAAAAGTGGCGATAAGGAGAACAGCTAAAGCCAAACTTAAAAATAGGTTTTTAATTAGGTATTGAGTCCCTTTAAAAAAGACGATACTTGAACCTGTTACTGTCACTTTATATTTATCCTTAGAAAATATTTCATCGACATGCCCTAGAACGATTTGTTCCATTTCTTCCATTCTGGTTGTTCCAATATCCTTAATTCTAAAACTCATTCGTGTTTTAGTTTGGGTAGAATCCATAAAGGAATCAAAGATGCTCACTTCCCCTTTAACTTCTGCTTTTGAGAGGTAGGAGAGAAGTATGTTTTTCACATTACTACTAGGCATTTTATAATATTTCTCTTTACCATTATAGTATGCTTGATGAGCAAATTTAGCTCCTTCGACCAAAGATAATGAGGCCGAAATATCAGGATATTGCTTAAGCGAATCGTTTAATTTTTCGATACGTTTGAGAGTCGATAATTTTAGAACGCCACCTTTTTTCTTGGTTTCAACAACAATCTCAAGTGGCATAATGCCATCAAGATTCTTTTCGAAGAATTTAAGATCCTGGTAAATGATATTGTGATGCGGAAGATCATCAACCATATACCCTGTACTCTTAATTTTACTGATTCCAATAACACCAATAAGCATTAGAGCGCCTGTAATTAGATAAACAGCTTTACGTTTATTCAAGACGATTTTTTCAAGTGCCTTTACGAATTTGTTAATAAATTTGTTTTCGAGATGTTGGGTTGCTTTATCAGTTGGAGGATTAATAAAACTGAAAATGATAGGAATCAAAACCAGTGATAAAAAGAAAACCACCATAATATTTAAGGCTGCAACGACTCCAAACTCTTTAAGAATTTGGCTCGAAGTAATAATAAAGGTTGCAAAACCCGATGCAGTAGTTAAGTTGGTTAAGAAGGTTGCATTACCAATTTTGGATACAACACGCTGTAGAGCTTTAATTTTATTACGGTGTAGAATGTATTCGCCATGGTATTTATTAATGAGGAATACAGAATTGGGTATTCCAATAACAACCAAAAGTGGGGGTAGCATGGCTGTTAGCAGTGTGATTTTATAGTCGAAAAGAACCATAGAACCTACAGCCCAAATTACACTTAAAGCTACAACCAACATAGAAAAGAAAACCACTTTAAACGAGCGGAAAAACATAAATAGAATGATGGCTGTGACTAATAAAGATAAGAGGATAAACATGTTCATCTCTTTTTTTATCATATGCGCCATTTCTACTCTAATGTATGGCAAACCAGAGTAGCGCATTTTAAGATTGTGTTTCTGAGCAAAAGCGTCAGAGATTTCGTGCACTTTTTTAACCATTGGCTCTCTGGCCTTAGAGTTAATCACTTTTCCATTTACAGTAATGGCCATTAAATAGGTATCCGTATCATGATTAACTAAACTACCCTTATAAAATGGGAGTGATTCTGCAATGGCAGCAATACTATCTAGTTCTTTTTGAGAATTAAGTTTTTCAGGGAATATGGATTTAAACTCGAACCTTTTCTTTTCCTTATTCTTGGTAATATTATAAGTGTGTGCAATGGAAACAACTGCATCTATACCATCTAATTTTTTTAAATCATTACCAAGAGTAATCCAGTCATTAAATTTATCAAGCTGATAAAAATTACTGTCTTGAACCCCGAAGAACATCACGTTACCTTCTTGTCCGAAAGTGTTATGGAAGTTTTCGTAATCAATGGATGCAATATCGTCTGTGGGGAGGAGTGCAGCGTGGCGATAGGACATTTCTACAAATTGAGCCTTATAGCCCATAAAAATGGTCATCAATCCAACAAGTACCAACAATAATATTCTATTCCTGAGAATAACGCCCGCAATTCTATTCCACATACCTAAATCTATCTTTGAATCTTACTTTTGATAATGTTTGTGTTTGCATATATAGCTGGTTTTTAGTTTAATATCAGTTACACAGCATGAGCAAACACTTGAATGGCGAAATTACGACTTAATATCTTTATTTCAAAAGCTAATTGGGCATATCGACCAAGGCTTAAATTTATTAACGAAAAGTTATGTTTTTATTCTTTTTTTTGAATGGTTTGTATAGTCATGATAGATGTAAAGTGATTGATATTTATTGCTTTAGTTTAAAAGCTAATTCGGAAAAAACAGAAAGATTAAAATTTTAAATTAGCAGAGTTTCAAGCCAAGGTTAAGTTAATGTTAACAAATGAAATTTTTGCTCTGAAAAATTAGGTAATTTCTAAATATCCTATATTTTTGCCAACCTAAAAAGTAGAACTAATCAACTGAAAAACAAATAAATTTAGACTAATTATGAATTACGGTTTAGGTGATTTCTTAACACTCATAGGATCCTTAGGATTATTCCTTTATGGAATGAAATTGATGAGTGAAGCTCTACAAAAAGTAGCTGGAGATAAGATGAGATCGATTTTATCAGCAATGACATCGAATCGTGTTAAAGGTGTAATGACAGGTGTATTAATTACGGCACTTATTCAGTCATCATCAGCAACTACAGTAATGGTCGTTAGTTTTGTAAATGCAGGTTTACTTACTTTAGTAGAGTCAATCGGTGTAATTATGGGTGCTAATGTTGGTACGACTGTTACAGCTTGGTTAATTTCTCTACTTGGATTTAAAGTAAGTATGAGCGCCATTTCTTTACCTTTAATAGGTTTGAGTTTACCACTACTATTCTCGAGTAATCGTTCAAGAAAAAATTGGGGTGAATTGGTAATCGGATTTGCATTATTATTTATCGGTCTTCAGTTTCTTAAAGAATCGATGCCTGATATCAAAAATAACCCTGCGATTCTCGACTTCTTAACTTCATATACTGATTTAGGTTTTGGATCTTACTTATTATTTGCTGGAATTGGAACTTTATTAACAATTTTAATTCAATCTTCATCGGCAACTATGGCACTTACTCTTGTAATGTGTAATAGCGGATGGATTAGTTTCGATATGGCAGCAGCTATGGTGTTAGGTGAAAATATTGGAACTACAATTACGGCTAATCTTGCAGCAATGGTAGCTAATACTTCTGCTAAAAGAGCAGCAAGAGCTCATTTAATATTTAATACCGTTGGTGTACTTTGGATGTTAATGATTCTACCTTATTTTTTAGAAGGAATTGCAGATCTAAATATGTGGCTTGGTGGAGGTAATCCATTAGAAACAGATCCTGCTCTGGCAGCACAAACAATAGCAGCTGTTCCCGTATCATTATCTTTATTCCATACCATTTTTAATGTATTGAATGTTTTGATCATGATTTGGTTCGCAAAATTTATTGTGAAAGTTGTAACCAAATTGGTTCCATCTGACGAAAGTGAAGAAGAAGAATTCAAGTTACAGCATATTAAAACAGGTATGTTGTCAACTCCAGAAGCTTCTTTATTTCAGGCTAAAATGGAGATTAGTTTATATGCCAAGCATACTAAGAAAATGTTTAGCTATGTGAAAAAGGCTTTTAACGAAACCAATGATAAAAATTTCAGTAAACTTTACGATAAGGTAGATAAGCTTGAAGATGAGAATGATGATATGGAGATTCAAATTGCAAATTATCTAACTCATGTTTCTGAAACGCGTTTGAGTCCTGTGAGTTCAAAACGAGTTCGTGCTTTCTTCAAAATGGTCGACGATATTGAAAGTATGGGTGATTCTATGCTGAATATTACCAAAGCATTGCATCGTAAGCGAGAGCAGAAAGCTTGGTTCCCTCAGGAGGTTCGTGATAACTTGAATAAGATGTTCGAATTGGTTGATGAGGCTTTATTAATCATGTTTAATAATACAGAGACAGATTTTCAAGACGTATTGACTAAGAAAGCTTACGAAGCTGAAAAAGCAATTGATGAATACCGTACAATTCTGAAGCAACAACACTTAAGTGATGTGA
The DNA here is from genome assembly GCA_016744515.1 of Marinifilaceae bacterium. GTDB lineage: Bacteria > Bacteroidota > Bacteroidia > Bacteroidales > Marinifilaceae > Ancylomarina. The sequence continues at coordinate 18,941 of JADGEF010000010.1, forward strand.
AGGAAAAGAAATATGAATACAAGGCAGGTATCATTTACAACGATGTTTTCTCAGAGTGTGAGAAAATTGGTGACTATTGTATCAATATCTCTCAATCTATTTCAGAAATGAATGATTAACTGAGAATATAAAACATAGAAAGCCTCTGATGCAATTGTATCAGAGGCTTTTTCATAGGTGTGTGTTTCTGCAGAATTAGAGCAAAAAAAGTGCTACCCAATGGATAGCACTTTAGGATTATCTCTTAAGAATCGATTTAAAATTTTCTGAAACCGATTAGTCTGCGAACTTCTTCAAGTGTTTTAGCTGCGCTCTCACGAGCTTGTTCAGCACCAAGTTTAGTTACTCTTCTTAGGTACTCATCATCTTTAGAAATCTCAAGGAACCTCTCACGAATTGGAGCATTAAAGTTGATGATATCTTCAGCTAACTGTTTTTTTAGATCGCCATAGCGAATTTCACAATTGTTATATTTATTATTGAAGAAATTGCAGGTGTCTTTTGTCGAAACCACATCCATCAAGGTAAATAAGTTTTGAATTACTTCTGGCTTTTTCTGATTCATTTCAGTTGGACCACTATCCGAAACGGCTTTCATTACTTTTTTGCGGATATCCTTAGGATCTTCAACTAAGCCAATTGCATTTCCTTCTGATTTTCCCATTTTACCTGAGCCATCAAGACCAGGGATCTTCATGAATTCACCAGTGAATGAATAAGCTTGTGGAATAGGGAATAATTCTTCACCGTAAGTGTTATTAAACCTCTTAGCGAACTTACGAGCCATTTCAAGGTTCTGTTCCTGATCTTTTCCAACAGGAACTTGTTGCGCCTTATGTATTAAAATATCAACAGCCATTAAAACCGGATAGGTTAGCAAACCTGCATTTACATTCTCTGGATTTTTACGCGCTTTGTCTTTAAATGATGTTGTACGTTCCAACTCGCCCAAGTAGGCATTCATGTTCATTAATAAGTACAATTCTGCAATTTCAGGAACATCGCTCTGAACGTAAATACAAGCCTTTTCAGGATCGATGCCACAAGCAAGGTATTCAGCCAATACGTTTCTTACTTTAATGTGAAGATCGGCAGGAGTCGGATGTGTAGTCAGGGAATGCCAGTCTGCAATAAAGAAGAAGCAATTGTTATCATTCTGCATTTGCACAAAGTTCTTTATGGCACCGAAATAGTTCCCCAGGTGCAAATTACCTGTTGATCGGATTCCACTTACTACTGTATTCATATCAGCATTAAATTTATAGCTCATTTATGAGCTGTGAAAAATTAATTAATCATGCAAAATTATGAAACCTGTAGCACAAAACGAAATTTTAAAATTAATTCATCAATCTAATTTTGTGAAGGTGAGAAACAAAGTTAAATGTGTTCACTTTTTCTTTATATTTGATCTGATAAAAAAATAGAATATTTTGATCGCTTGAATCATATTAAATACATCTCCTTAAAATGAATATACTCGACATTCTTATCGGAATACCTTTGATCTACGCTATTTATAAAGGTTTTACAAAAGGTTTTGTTTACGAAGTTGCCACTTTGCTTGCTCTTATATTGGGAGTTTATGGTGCAATATACTTTTCCGATTTTACGGCTGAACTTATACAGGATACATTTAACTATGAGTCGCAGTATATGGAATATATTTCCTTTATCGTAACTTTTATTGCGATTGTAATTGGTGTAAATCTAATTGGAAAAATTGTTGATAAAATGGTCGAAGCCGTTGCTTTGGGCTTTGTGAACCATCTTTTAGGCGTAGCCTTTGGTTTATTGAAAGGGATAATCATTTTAAGTATTGTTATCCATTTGCTAAATTACGTGAACGATAAGTTTAGCTTTATTTCTCAGGAAAAGAAGAAGGAAAGCTTACTGTATGAGCCAATGACTCATATCTCCGATTCTTTATTTGAATTCTTCGATTCTGATTTTTCTACAACTAAAGAAAAACTAGAGGATAAGATAAAGGAAGGAACTGAAAGTATAAAGAGAACCATCTAAGGCAACTTGAATGCAAAATGACAAGATAAAACCATTGGGAATGAAACTTAAGAAGTTTATACCACAACTTCCTGTTCGTAAGGCTTTTCATTTTAAAGGTTTGTGTTTCAATTGTGAGTATGAGGTTGATGGTAAGTTTTGTCCGAATTGTGGACAGTCAGCCAAAGGTTTTAACCGCCCATTCTTTTCCATATTATTCGAATCATTGAGTGATGCCTTGTCATTCGATAATCGTTTGTTTCACACTTTAATTCCTTTATTTTTGAAGCCAGGTTATCTGACAAAGGAATTTATGAGAGGACGTAGAGTACGATATACGCCGCCATTTCGTTTGTATCTATTTCTTACATTTTTTGCTTTTTTACTTCTTTCGTACAATCATGCTCCAGATCGAGATTTCACTGAAAAGATGAGTCTGACTGATGACCAAGGAAAAAGGTTTGATCTAGAGAAAATGTTGAAAGACATCATACCAGCTTCAGATAGTACGGGTATTATCACTATAAAAACAGATAATCCGATTCCTGAGATTCAAGACATAGTCAAAAATGGAGAGAATTTAGATCTGGGTATATTTGAAGGTCACATTAGTGATTTTCTTGAAATGTGGAGACTAAATCCATCTTTAATGATGGACACAGCTCTGAAGAAATTATCACAAACGTTGTTGATTATTCTTCCGATTTTTGCCTTGCTATTAGCTTTCTTCTATATTCGACAAAGACGATATTTACTAGAGCATTTACTTATATCGCTGAATTTTCATTCTTTTATTTTCATCATTGTAATTTTAAGTGAATTACTACTGTTGACTAAGAATGAGATGTTATCTGAAATCGCATTGTATTTGTACTTTAGTATACCCATTCAACTATTTTTCACCCTCAAAACCTATTATGGTCAAGGCTGGATAAAAACAACTTTCAAGTTTGTCATTTTAAGTTTTTTCTACAATCTCTTTTTTATCACAGGTTTGTTGATTGGCTTTATTTTGATGACTCAATCCTAAGGAAAGAGTAAATTTAAAGAGATCAAACTAAGAGGCAGAAATACTAAGTAGCTCAAAGACTGATTATGACTAAAATGTATATCTTTGTCAGTCGAAATTAATTAGAGAATTTACGAACCTATTCGGTCTAAAATAATAAGCAAAATGAATTTTATAGAAGAATTACAGTGGCGTGGCATGATTCACGATATGATGCCAGGTATTGAGGGACAATTAGAGAAAGAATTGACATCGGCATATGTGGGAATCGATCCTACTGCTGATTCTTTACATATTGGACACCTAGTTGGTGTTATGATGCTTAAGCATTTTCAGGTAGCAGGGCATAAGCCAATCGTTTTGGTAGGTGGTGCTACAGGTATGATTGGCGACCCATCGGGGAAATCTCAAGAAAGAAATTTACTTGATGAAAAGACTTTGCGTCACAATCAAGACTGTTTAAGAAACCAACTTGCAGGCTTCTTAGATTTTGATTCAGATGCTGATAATGCTGCTGAAATGGTAAACAATTACGATTGGATGAAGGATTTCTCTTTTCTTGATTTTATTCGTGACATTGGTAAGCATATTACCGTGAATTACATGATGAGTAAGGATTCTGTGAAGAAGCGTTTGTCTTCAGAATCGAAAACAGGCATGTCGTTTACTGAGTTTACTTACCAGTTGGTTCAAGGGAATGACTTCTTAGAATTGTATAAATCGAAGAACTGCAAGCTTCAAATGGGTGGTTCAGATCAGTGGGGAAATATTACTACTGGTACTGAATTGGTTCGACGTAAAGAAGGTGGTCAGGCTTGGGCAATTACGTGTCCATTGATTACAAAAGCAGATGGTGGTAAGTTTGGTAAAACTGAGTCAGGAAACATTTGGCTTGATCCTAAATACACTTCACCATATAAATTCTATCAATTTTGGTTGAACACATCTGATGAGGATGCAGAGAAGTACATTAAGATTTTTACTTTGATTACACAAGAAGAAGTCGCTGCATTAGTTGAAGAACACAAAGAGGCGCCACATATGCGTAAATTGCAACAACGACTTGCTAAGGAAGTAACTGTAATGATCCATTCTGAAGCAGATTACGATATGGCCGTTGAAGCATCTCAAATTCTATTTGGTAAATCTACAGCTGATGCTTTACGTAAACTTGATGAGGATACTTTCCTTTCAGTTTTTGAAGGTGTACCTCAGTTTAATGTCGATAAAGCCGAATTTGAGAATGGTATTGATATTGTAGAACTTTTAGCTGTTAAAGCTGAAGTCTTCCCATCAAAAGGAGAATTAAGACGCCTTTTTAAAGGAAATGCAATCAGTTTAAATAAGGAAAAAGAACCTAATGCTGAACTAGTCGTTACTAAGGAGCATTTAATTGCTGATAAATACTTACTTGTACAAAAAGGGAAGAAGAATTATTTCCTTATTGTAGCTTGTTAATTTGCTTATTATAGATTAGTTTTATGTTTTCTACACTGAAATTAACTGATTTATTAAATATTAAATTATGAAGATTTTAAATTACGCATTGATTTTATTTTTTTCTCTAGGGATGTTCAGTTGTCATAGTAGTAGCTCTGATGGAACTCCTCCCAAAGTAAAGTTTTCAAGTCCAAAGACGACTGAAGCAGCTCCTACAGTTATAACGGCAGGACAAACAGTTACATTTATAGGTACTGTAAGTGATAATAAAGAGCTGAAATCAATTACTTTTTCTCCTATCCCTCATGTGAAGACTGTTAATAATTTTATTGACGATTTTAACGAAAAGCTAAATAAAGAAAAACCATCTTCTGGTTCAGTTTTGGATAAGTCAAAATTTGAAGTTAAGTTTTCTATAGAAACTTTAGCAGGAGCACCGCCTACTGATAAGCCACTTACTTGTACATGTACCGTAATTGACAAATCTGATAATGTAACTACAAAGACTTTTTATATCAAAGTGGAGTAAGCTTTGATTTAAGTATAGAATTGAGGACCTAAGCATTGCTTAGGTCTTTTTTTTTGCTTTAAAGTTTCTAATTATCGACTTTTTTTAAGCTGATAAAATCATATTTATCATCAAATTAGGTACTTAATAATACCTCCTTGTAATCTTTTTTCAAAAAAAACAAGACTTGTATCGCTAGTAAATATGGGCTTTCTTGTGTTGTTTTAAATTAAACTCAGTACTATGTATTGCATATTACTATTTTAAAGACGTATATTTGTATAGCAAGCAAGTGTGTTTAGGATGGTATTGTATTAAAGTGTGTCTGTGATGAAAAGGAAAATAAATAGAATCATGATTGTGTGTGTGTTGATTGGGTTTTGCGCAAGTCCATCCACAGCAAAGTCTCAGATGGTTCAACCTATGAGTTCAATCTACCTTGTAGTAAAATTAGATATACAATACAATTTCAATAATTGGTTTAGCCTTAATCATTTTTTTGATTCTGATTGGTCGCCAGATGAAGATGAAGCTATTAAAGTAGATAGTCTGAAAAAGGGGCTTGATTGCAAAACTAAAGTGAAGCGTTCTACTGATTCAATCATTATTAAATCTAAAAGAAGTTCTTTAAAGAAAACAAGGAAGACGAATTTTAGAAACATGCAAGTAGTAATCCAAACAAGAATTTAAAAATATTCCAAATGAAGATAGAAAATACGAAAGCCCAGATGCGAAAAGGAGTATTGGAATATTGTATTCTTTCCATACTCTCTAAGAATGATGCTTATGCTTCGGACATTATAAAGAAGCTTAAGGAAGCCAAAATGATAGTTGTGGAAGGAACACTTTATCCTCTATTAACTCGACTTAAAAATGCTGGACTGCTCAGCTATCGCTGGGAAGAATCGACACAAGGACCACCTCGTAAGTATTATGGAATTACCGATACAGGACGAGCCTTTCTTATAGGGCTAGATGGTTCTTGGCAAGAACTGGTAGATGCTGTAACTACCTTAAAAGTGTAAGTATCTTAAAGTAAAGAGTATTTGAAATTATTTAAAATACCGAATAAGACAAGAATCTGAAATGGTATTTAGATATTAAAATAAAAGAAGATGAAAAAGACATTCACAATAAATATAAGCGGTAGTATCTTTCATATAGATGAAGATGCATACGAAAAACTCCAGGTTTATCTGCGTAGTATTAATGTTCACTTTGGTGCGAATGAAGAAGGACGAGAAATTATCGCAGACATCGAATCACGAATATCGGAGATTTTCAATGAAAAATTAAGCTCAAAAGACCAGGTTGTAACTGAAATCATGATTGATGAGGTTATTACTATAATGGGGAAACCAGAAGAGATTTTCGAAATAGATAATGATGAGGAAGAAGTAATTGGAGCTAGAAAAACATCTCGCCGTAGAAGAAGGTTATTCCGAGATCCTGATCATCGTGTGTTTGGCGGTGTAGCAAGTGGAATATCGGCTTATTTCGGTATCGATGTTGTCGTAATTCGTCTGATTTTCGTGTTATTATTCTTCTTAGGTTATGGGTTCTCATTCCTATTGTATATCATCTTGTGGATTGTAGTTCCTAAGGCAAACACAACGGCTCAGAAACTTGAGATGAAAGGTGAACGAGTTAATATATCGAATATAGAGAAGTCGATAAAAGACGAATATCAAGAAGTGAAAGAGAACTTCGATAGTATGCGCGAAAAGAGAGGTCCTCAAGTAAAAGATGGTTTTGATAAAGGTGTCGACTTTGCAGGCTCAGCTTTACGTTTAGTTTTAAAGATCGTATTAATCGTTTTAGGACTGGGCTTAATTATAGCAGGCTTTATTTCTCTATTAACGTTCTTAGGATCGGTAATTTTTACAACGACAATGATTGGTCCATTTTCAGGTATGGATTTACCCGGAATGATGGTGCCAAGTATGTTTTTTACAGGTATGGGAATTAAGTTATTCTCTTTAGGATTAATTCTTGTGATAGGTATTCCTTTAGTGATGCTAATGTTTGTTGGAATTAAACTTTTAGTAAAATTTAAAACTAATAATAAGGCCATTGGACTTACTGCTTTGGCTCTTTGGTTGGGCGGTATTATACTAATAATCTCTGTCGGACTTACACAAGCCAAATCATATATCAGTAGTGGAACAACTCATTCCGACACCGAAGTTCTAGATAATTTCGATACTAATACACTTTATTTAAGAGCAGAGAAAAATATTGATTTCAATTGGCACGATGCGAATGTTGATTTAGATGGTGTAAAGATTATAGTAAAGGATGACGAGAAACTTGTATTAGGCGAACCTACTCTTGATATTGAGAAGAGTACTTCTGGCAATTATGAGATCATCATGAAAAGGAAGTCGAGAGGTAGAACTCACGGTAAAGCTGTCGAGAATGCTGAAGAAATCAAATACACATGGAAACAAGTAGATTCATTATTGATTTTTGACGAGTATTTTACTTTACCAATAGGTGATAAATGGAGAAATCAGAAATTACAAATCACGCTTAGAGTACCAGAAGGGAAAGCTGTTTACTTAGATAAAAGTGTTGATGATATCATCCACGATATCGAAAATGTTAGCAATACCTGGGATGGTGATATGGTAGGCAAGAAATGGATAATGAAGCAAAAAGGTTTGACATTATATCGGGACTAAGTTCAGTGTTTTATATATTTTTTAATCTAGTTAATGACAAAGCACTGGTTCGTTTTGGTCAACTTATTCAGTTGCTAGTTATTAGATAAATACTTAAAATTTAAACAGATGAAAAAAGTAGCAATTATATTAATGGTTATCCTTTTCCCCGTGTTGATTCAAGCACAAACAAAGGCAGAAAAACTTCACGAAAAATATTCAAAACTAGATGAATTCAGCAGCTTTAGTTTCTCGGGAAACTTCTTAAATAATCTAGACTTTGATGTCGACGAAGATGAGTTTGAAAAGAATGTAACAGGTGATTGTGATGGAATTAAACTCTTGAGTTATAAGAAAGAGAACGGGGATGAGACTAAGTTTAAGAAGATTATCATTTCAGCATTAACTTCGGGTAAATACAAACAGGTTCTTAAGGATACAGAAAAGGATGATGATTCTGATGAAGTTTACTTTTTTGCCTTAGGTAAAAAGAAACGATTTAGTGAGTTTCACCTTCTACATTGTAATGAAAACAGAACATCGCTAGTCTCATTCTTTGGTGATTTTCATATCGATGAATTAGAATCTCTTTCAAAATATAAATTCGATTAGTAAACTTTTAAAATAGGAGATATGCAACGTTTATACAAATCGAGCGATAAAAAAGTAGCAGGGGTGTGTGGAGGCTTGTCGCACTATATAAACCCAGAGCTAGACCCAGTAATTGTTAGAGCCTTTTTTATGATAGTGTGCTTGTTTAATCCTTTAGCATTAATAGCTTATTTGGTTTTAGCGCTGATACTACAGGATAATCCAGAAAGAGTAAGCGATTGAGATAGACGAAAGACTCATGCCTCCTGAGTTTGGTCTTTTTCAATGGAGGTTATATTGAGTTAATAGAGCAAGCAATTTATATTGTTTGCTCTATTTTTTTTATGATGTTACTGTGAATATTTATCACAGATATTATCAGAGTTGGAGTCAATAGTTTTTGTGGATCAGAAAGATCACCAGTGCAAAATCAGAAAAAACTTAGGTGTATTTTTAAAAAGGAAAGTAAGGGCATTTTATTTTATACGCTATAGTCGTATTTGTAAGCTATAATAGCTTTAGTAATAAACAACCTAGAACTAGTATCCCAAATAGAATTTCTGATATTTTTGTGTTACGATTCATTACAAAAAAGTAGCTGAAGATATAAGAAAGTGGTACTGCAGCTATAAAAATTTGAGCCAATATGGCTGATGGAAATAAGATGCCTGATATAATACTTGTTATAAATAGAACAACCAATATAAGAAGGTACTTTCTTGAACGAACACGTTTTTCCTCAAACCCCCAAATAGTAAAGAAGATAGAGATTAAGCTTAATAAAGCTAGAAATACCCAATAAAGAATATGTGAGATTGAGATATTGACTAGATGCTCCTGATGCTCAAAAATGTTTTTAGTTTGATTGAGAAAGGATTCCAGATCTCCTTGCCAAAAATACCAACATAGAGCAAAGAATATTGGTGTGATGAAACCTATTAAACCGCCCATTAATTCTTTCAGTCGGAAAGAACCAAATATTAGCAGAGCCCATATAAACCAAAAAAAGAAAAGGCTAGTAGGTAAATAGAATAAACTAGCTAAACCTATAAGTAAACCCGTATCGAATGCAGAAGAAATACGCTGGCTACCATGGTAAATTTTGAATATACGATTGAGGGATAGGAGTAAGAATAGTGCGCTAAGAAGAGCAGGGTGTAGGCCATTTATAAGTATGGCACACGATACAAGTATTATAAACAGAGCAGAAGGTAAATCTGTACGTTGTTTAATAAATATGAACTGCTCGTTGAGTTGAATTAGGCTATATGAGATTATGAGTATAATCAGAAAGCCAAATATGTTTAGATATAAAGGATTACAATTGAGTATGCAAAGCAAAGACTGGTAAAGTGGCATTTGCAAAGAATACTCAGCCAATAAAATAGGATTCTGAAATGCACTAAACCACAATAGAAATGCAATTATAGGAATAAGAATAAAATAAATAGGTGATCTTTTTCTTAAAACTTTTAACAGCATTATTGTGGCTTTTAAATTTCAATTTTTTTGCAAACTCAAATGTAAGCTGTTCGATTATTGTAAATCGAAACCTATATCTTTTCTGTAATATTTACCTTCAAATTGGATTTTCTCAGCATTGCTAAACGACTTTTTAAGAGCACTGTTTAGATTATCTCCGTAAGAACTTACAGCAATTACACGTCCACCATTGGTTACAAGCTCATTGTTATTGTCGGTTGTGCCAGCATGAAAAACTAGACTGTCTGTTACTTGATTGATTCCGGTAATGGTTTTTCCTTTCTCATAAGCTTCAGGGTAACCACCTGATACAAGCATAACAGTTGTTACAGTTCTCTCATCCAATTCTAATTGAAATTGGTCAAGCTTTTTATCTGCAACTGCTGTCATTAATTCAAGGAAATCTGATTTGATACGAGGCAGAACAACTTCCGTTTCAGGATCACCCATTCTAACATTGTATTCGATAACAAATGGATCATTCCCAACTTTCATCAGTCCAATAAAAACGAAACCTACAAATGGTGTGTTATCTTTCTGAAAACCATCAATAGTTGGTTTAATAACACGTTCTTCAACTTTGCTCATGAATTCTTCATTGGCAAAATGAACAGGAGAAATAGCTCCCATGCCACCTGTATTTAATCCAGTATCGCCTTCACCAATTCTCTTGTAATCCTTAGCTTCAGCAAGTACTTTATAGCTTTTACCATCAGTCAATACGAAAACAGATAATTCAATTCCTGATAAAAACTCTTCGATAACTACTGTAGCACTAGCAGCACCAAACATACCACCTATCATCTCTTTAAGAGAATTCTTTGCTTCGTTAAGATCTGCAATAATTAAAACCCCTTTACCAGCAGCTAGTCCATCAGCTTTAAGTACGTAAGGAGCTTTTAAGCTTTCAAGAAATTGGTAACCTTCTTCAAGGTTATCAGATGTAATACTTCTATATTGAGATGTAGGGATTTTGTGGCGAGCCATGAAATCTTTAGCAAAATCCTTGCTGCCTTCCATTTGTGCAGCTGCTTTCTCTGGTCCAATTACAGCAACTTGTTTTAGTTTTTCATCTGCCAAGAAAAAGTCGTGAATACCATTAACCAATGGATCTTCAGGACCAACAATCACCATATCTATTGCTTTATCAAGAACAAAAGTTCTCACTTTATCAAAATCGTTTGGGTCAATATTAACATTCTCTGCTAATTCTTCAGTCCCAGCATTACCAGGAGCAACATACAATTTTTCTAGCTTATTGCTTTGTGCTAATTTCCATGCAAAGGCATGCTCTCTTCCTCCTGATCCTAATACAAGTACTTTCATCTGTTTATTAATTTACGTTCCCAGTTTCTGATTCTGGTTTGTCAATGAATTTATAGAATGGTTCGTTCTTCAAAGCATCATTATGAAATGATAGTTTTGAAATGGCAAATTTAAGGAATGATATGATTAATCAAATTGCTAAGTGCTATTTTTTTAAGCGTTGAATCGACAATGGTTCGGTAAGATTTTGTTTTGTATTGATCATGAGAGTGTTTGAAAACCTGTGATGTTTTGTTAATGTTGTTGATTGTAAGCAGTTTGTAAATCATCTTATGTCTCAAATCTCATATCTCACGAACTGTTGATCGAACTATTTGAATTGAATAGATCTAAAAAAGATCTGTTTCTTGTCGAGTAATACTCGTTTCATTCGTGTTGGGCCACCAATTGCGATTTGGTAGATAAATTGATCTCTAAAAAAGAAACGTTTGAAGTAGGTGTACTCAAGCTTCCCAACCATCACAGTATAGATAATTTCTTTTCCTAACATCTTTTGGTAGGATACGCTTTGTTCTGAAATCAATTTTGTACCCTTACTCAGTAGGCTACCTTGCTTCATTTGGGTATAATATTCTGTAGGATCGGAGTGATTAAAATCCAAGTTTAAGCCTGAAAAATCTGAAGCTACAATACCATAAATGTTTGCTGCATCGCGATGCGAAAAGATCTCAGAAGTAATTCCATTGAGTTTCTGATTTCGGATATTTGGTATTTCAGGTAATTCAAAACTAATTTTCGATTTCTCGGATGTGGTTTTTACCCAATCTAGCTGTGCAAAGCCTGTTGTGCAGATGCTAAAAAAAACTGCAAAGCTTAAGATTCTAAGTTTTATGTTTTTATATCCCATTTCATTGATTATTAATAGGTGTCTGGAAGCTTAATGCCTTTAATAGTTCTGTACAAGTCAAGAGCAAAAACATCGGTCATTCCTGATACAAAATCTAAGATCGACATAATTTTTAAATAGTCATCATCACCTTTATGACTGTATTGCTCTGGAATTAGAGATAAGAGTTTTTTTGAGTAGAAACTTTTAGGATTAAGAATGGCTTCCACAAATTCTTTTAGTAAAGTTCCTAATATTTTGTAACCCGCTAACTCAATTTCAAGAACCGAACGGTGGTTATATATCTTTGTTATTGCAATCTGTGTACAATTTTTATAGGCAACTTTTGAACTTTCAGGAACCTCTTTGATAAGTGTAGAAGCAAATTCACCTGTCATTATCTTGTCTTCGTTTGCAAGAAATACAGCAACGCATTCTTTTATTAGTTTCCCAATAACACCAGCTCTGATATAAGCAATTTGTTCGTTGGTATCGCTAACTTCTACGCAAGTTTCATCAATTCGATTAAGCGTATTAATGTCCTCCCTCTTATCATAGAAATTCAGTAGCAATTGCTTTGTTTCTTCAGTGCTAAGAATTTTTAGTTTATGAGCATCTTCAATATCCATTACCTGATAACAAATATCATCGGCAGCCTCTACAAGGTAAACTAGTGGATGGCGAGCAAAAATACCAGATTTAATTTCTGGAATTCCCAACTCTTTGGCAACCATCTGGTAATTCTCTTTCTCAGTGTTGAAGAAACCGTACTTACGTTTTCCAACTTCAGGAATTTTATATGCCTCCCAAGGGTATTTAATAATTGATGCAATACTCGAATAGGTAAGTGCGAAACCACCTTTTCGTCTGCCATTAAAAGCGTGTGTTAAAAGGCGAAAAGCATTAGCATTCCCTTCAAAGTTACAAAGATCAGCCCATTGTTCCACTGAAAACCTTTTCTCAAGAGTTCTTCCTTCACCATGTGTAAAATAATGTGATAGAGCTTCTTCTCCTGAATGACCAAACGGAGGGTTACCTAAATCATGAGCTAAGCAGGCAGTTGCAACAATATTACCAATTCCATCCAAAAAAGGATTGTTCTTATATTGTTTCGAACTGACTAATTTTTCTGTCAGAAGATTCCCTAAAGATCGTCCAACACTTGAAACTTCCAAACTATGCGTAAGTCTATTGTGAACGAAAATACTTCCTGGCAATGGAAATACTTGTGTTTTGTTTTGTAATCTTCTAAAAGGAGATGAGAAGATCAAGCGATCGTAATCTCTTTGAAATTGAGATCTAATTTCGTGTTCATTAATCGCTAAACGGTCTTCTTGACCAAAGCGTTTGGCAGATAATAATTGGTTCCAGTTCATGTTATCTTATTGAATTCGCCTGATGGCGATTGTCTAAAGTCGATTCATATTTTAATCGAAGCTAATTTACATTAAATCTCAATGTTCTTTCAGTCATTTAAGATGAATTCACAGTTTTTCTATAAATTAAACTTTTATACATAAAGTATGTTCGAATACGAACATTAGCGTATGAATATCGAACAAGTTTTTAATGTGTAATTATTCGTAGGAGATATTCATGTAATTGGATTATAGTTGAGTATGTATAGTGGCACGACTATTGGTATTATCAACGTTTAAGACGGGAATTTAATTATATTTAACATGTCGTTTATCGAGTTAATCGGCTGTTTATCTAAATTTGTTTGATAACAAGCTTTAAATCTTTAATATTAGGTGTTGAAACCCTGACCAAACTTCGACTCAAGAAGCAATTAAAAATACTAACGATTATGATCCGACTAACAAATATTCACAAATCCTACATTACGGGCTCGAATAAGCTGCATGTTCTTAAGGGGATCGATTTGCATATTAAAGAAGGCGAATTGGTTTCTATTATGGGATCTTCTGGCTCAGGCAAGTCTACACTCTTAAATATATTAGGGCTTTTAGATAACCACGACGAAGGTACTTATGTCTTGAATTCTCAGGAGATAAAAGCAATGAGTGAAACTAAGGCTGCAAAACTCAGGAATGAATTATTGGGTTTTGTTTTTCAATCTTTCAACCTGATTACGTTTAAAAATGCCATGGAAAATGTGGCACTACCTTTATATTATCAAAAAGTATCTCGTAAAAAGCGTAATAAGATTGCTGTTGAATATCTCGATAAAATGGGATTGAAAGAATGGGCTGAACATATGCCAAACGAATTATCTGGCGGGCAGAAGCAAAGAGTTGCTATTTCGAGAGCAATGATTACAAATCCAAAAATCATTCTTGCTGATGAGCCTACTGGTGCTTTAGATTCTCAAACTTCGCTTGAAGTTATGAGCTTACTTAGAGAAATTAATAGAGCTGGAATTACCGTGATAATTGTTACCCATGAAACAGACATTGCTGAAATGACTGATAGAGTGATCAACTTAAAAGATGGACGAATTGAATCTATAGTTGAACACAAACACAAGTTGAATGATAACGTATTGGTTACTACAGAAGCTAAAATCACGGAGTAATAACACCAGAACTTTAATTCCCGACTATGTTTGATAGAGATAAATGGAACGAGATTTTCAGTACCATTAGAAAAAATAAAACCCGAACCTTTCTTACTGGATTTTCTGTTGCTACAGGGATTTTTATGCTGATCTTTCTTTTGGGAGCTGGTAGAGGTCTGCGTAATGGCATGATAGATGTTTTTGCTCAAGATGCTACGAATAGTATGCAAATATTTGGTGGGCGAACCACTAAGGCATATAAGGGAACTCCTAAAGGGAAACGTATTCAGATGGTTAATGAGGATGTACTTAATCTGAAAAAATCTATTGAGAAAATGGATGCCATTTCAGCTATGAGTTATATTCCAGGAGCAGAAGTCATATCCTACAAGAATAATTACGGAAATTTTAATGTTTCCCCAATTCATGATACCTACAAAGAGATTAAAAATTTTGATATTTTAAAAGGACGCTTCCTTAATAAGAAAGATATTTTAGATTATCGAAAGGTTGTTATCATTCAGGATGAAGTCGAAGATATCTTATTCCCAAAAGAAGAAGCATTAGGCAAATTTATAAACGTTAATAAAATCAAATTTAAGGTTGTTGGGGTATTTTCAAAGCAAGATTTTGATGAGAACTCTCGAGATATCTTTATTCCCATTACGGTAGCCCAAAAAATATTCAATAATAACGATCACTTACGACGCATATCCTTTACACTAAATAATGTAACAGTTGCTCAAAGTAAAGACGTTGAGAAGCAAATTCTTTACAATATGGCAGCCAAACACAATTTTAGTAGAGAAGATAAAAATGCACTTTGGATTCAGAACAATATTGAGAATTCGCAAGAGTTTAGCCGAATGTTTGATGGTATAGAAAAGTTCGTATGGATCATAGGTGTTTTTACTATACTGCTAGGTGTAATAGGTGTTTTTAATATCATGATGATTGTTGTGAAAGAACGTACCAAAGAGATTGGTATTCGAAAAGCAATTGGAGCATCGCCTATTTCGGTAGTTTCTTTAGTTTTGATGGAGGCCATTTTTATTACAGCGGCTTCTGGATATGTTGGTTTAATAGCAGGAGTAGGCCTACTCGAAGCAATTTCGCAATTCGATATTATCGAAAAACTTTATCCTCCTGCAGCAATCTATTTTTTAGATCCTCAAGTTGACTTGGGTGTTGCTGTTGGTGCTACAATTGTACTTGTAATAACTGGTGCTTTGGCTGGGTTTTTCCCTGCACGACGAGCAGCTTCTATTCGACCTATTGAAGCTTTGAGAGATGAATAATTTCTTTTAAGTATAAGTAATTGAAAGGAATCTTAACTGATACGATGAATGTAGATAAGATCCAAAATCAAAAAAGACAAAAGAATGTTCGATTTAGATAAATGGCAAGAAATTACGTCTGCCCTCAAAAAAAATAAATTAAGAACGGCTCTTACTGGTTCGGGGGTGATGTTCGGAATTCTAATTCTTGTTACTCTACTTGGATTGGGAAAAGGATTCCAAAACAACATTAAATCTTCTTTAGGGAATATGGCGACAAATTCGACCGTATTTTGGACCGATAAAACAACAAAACCTTATGAAGGCCTAGCAAGAAATCGCAGATTTGATTTTACTAATGATGATTTGATTGCGATGAAACGTTCAATTCCAGCAATTGAGAATGTTGCCCCTGATATTAACGGTTGGAGTGGAGGAGATACCTACAATACGTTCAGAAAAGATAAAAAAGGAAACTTTACAATTAAAGGAACTTCTCCTGAGATGAATAAGGTAATTCCGGTGGAAGTTTGGAGTGGTCGTTTTATAAATGAAAACGACTTGAGAGAGATGAGAAAGGTCATTACGATTGGACCTAGAGTTGTAGAGTTAATGTTCGAAGATGATGAAGAACCACTTGGACAGTATTTAAAGATAAATGGTATTTTCTTTAAGGTTATAGGTACTGTAAAACCCTTAAGTCAGAATATGGGTATGCGTGATGATCTTGTTCAGATGCCATATACAACACTTCAGAAAATTTATAATCGTGGTGATAAATATAATGTCTTTATGGCTACTGCGAAAGTTGGTGAATCTGTAGACGAATTAGAAGATGATATAATAAGTTTATTAGCCCGACGTCATAAAATTCATCCCGATGATAAAGAGGCATTTGGACATTTTAATATTGCGAAGATATTCAATAAAATATTTGGACTTTTTAATAGTATCGGCTTTTTGTTTTGGGTAATTGGTTTTGGAGTATTAATTACCGGAATAATTGGCGTTAGTAACATTATGCTAGTTGTTGTAAAGGAGAGAACACGTGAAATAGGTGTGAAACGTGCCTTAGGAGCCAAGCCTTTGGAAATTATTAACCAAATTGTTACCGAAGCTGTATTTCTTACAACCTTTTCTGGATTTTGGGGTTTAGTTCTAGGTGTTTTAATTGTTGAAGGGATTGGTAAGGCTACGGCTGGAAGTCCCAATCCTATGATCTTAAATCCATATGTAGATATAAAAGTTGCTTTTATTGCTTTAGGTGTATTGGTTGTGTTTGGTTGTATTGCTGGACTTTTACCTGCACAAAAAGCTATTAAAATTAAACCTGTTGACGCTTTACGTTACGAATAATAACACTTGAAAATAACTATTGATATGAAAAAAGTTTTTAGAATTGTATTGATCGTACTCATTATCGGTCTGTTTTTAGGAACCATTGCATTCCTTTATAATAAATCTAAAGAGAAGCCAGAGGTTTATGATACCAAATCTCCTGAGATTACAGATATCATAAAGAAAACTGTAGCTACTGGATCTGTAATTCCTCGAAAGGAAATTAAGATTAAACCTCAAGGTGTGTCTGGTATTATTGAAACACTATTTGTTGAGGCTGGACAGATGTTGAAGAAAGGCGATAAGATTGCTAAGATTAAGATTATTCCAGATATGATTAGTCTGAATTCGGCAGAATCGCGAGTTGAGAGAGCCCAAATCAATTTTGAAGATGCACAGATCAATTTCAATCGTGATAAATTGCTTTTTGAAAAGAAGGTGATCTCCGAATCTGATTTCCAAAAGCCTCGTTTAGCATACCGTAGTGCTCAAGAAGAGTTAAAATCAGCAAAAGATAATCTTCAGTTGATTAAAGAAGGGGTAACATCTAAGTCTGGTGCTGTAACAAATACAATTATTCGTTCTACAATTGAAGGAATGATTCTTGATATTCCTGTAAAAGAAGGTTATTCGGTTATTCAGAGTAACACCTTTAACGAAGGAACAACTGTTGCAATTGTTGCTGATATGGGCGAAATGATTTTTCAAGGTAAAGTTGATGAAACTGAAGTAGGAAAAATTACGCAAGGCATGAATTTGAAACTGACTATTGGAGCTATTGAGGATTTTAAATTTGATGCTCATTTAGAGTATATATCTCCTAAAGGGGTTGCCGAAAATGGTGCTATACAGTTTGAAATAAAAGCCGCAGTAAAATTGAATAAGGAACATTTTATTCGTTCGGGATACAGTGCCAATGCTGAGATTGTACTTGATAGAAGAGAAAAAGTTTTAGCTGTAAATGAGAGCTTACTGGAATTTAGTAACGATTCTAGTTTTATTAATATTGAGACAGAACCTCAGGTTTTCGAAAAACGATTTGTGAAGACAGGTTTGTCTGATGGAATTAATATTGAAATTCTTGAAGGCGTAAAAAAAGATGATAAGATAAAGGGCGAGAAAATGTCTAAGATTAAACTGATGAAGGAGAAAAAGAAAAAGAGAGACGAAGAGAAGAAGAGGAAGAAGAAAAAAACAAATAAGTAAATTGTGAAATATTTTCATCAAAAAATGTAAACAAAAACTAAATATTATATGAAAAATATATTCTTAATCGTTCTTTTATTCTCTTTAGGTTTGGGTGTGCAAGCTCAGGAAAAATGGGATTTAAAGAAATGTGTTGATTATGCTAAGGAGCACAATATTACACTACAATTAAAGAAACTTGATGCAGAAGTTCAGGAGAATAATACAAGACAGTCAAAATTTAATCTTCTTCCCAGTTTAAATGGTAGATCCGATTATGGTTTTAATTATGGGCGTACATTGAATAGTTCAAATACCTATTCTGACCAAAATTCAGAAAGTGGCTCTTTGTCATTATCATCAAATGTGACTCTTTTTGAGGGGTTTAAAAAGATGAATTCACTTAAGCAAAACGAATTGGATTTAAAAGCATCACTTCAGGATGTTGAGAAAGCAAAAGAGGATTTAGCTTTAAATATCACTTCTTACTATTTGGATATTCTATTTAAAAAAGAACTGTTACAAGTAGCTAAAGAACAATTAAAGGTCACTCAGTTGCAAATTGAAAGAACTGAAGTTTTAGTTGAGGCAGGAACAATACCAAAGGGTACTTTAATGGAGCAAAAAGCTCAGGCAGCTCAGGAAGATTTAACGGTTGTTAGTTCACAAAACAATCTGGATTTGAGTTTGCTGGATCTGGCTCAATTGCTCGATATGGAGCAGATTGAAGGTTTTGATATTTCTATTCCACAATTGCCTATTGTTAATGCTATTCATTCTATGATCGATCCTGAATCTGTATTTGCAAATTCTCTTAAGATTCGTCCTGGCATTATGGCTGCAAACCTTAGATTGGAGAGTTCAATGAAAGGTTTAAGTATTGCTAAAGGGGATCTTACACCATCATTATCAATGTATGCTTCTTGGGGATCTTCTTATTCGAATGATAATCCTGAATTTGGAGATTTGTTAGATAATAATGGAGACCCAATTTTTGATGCTTTTGGTAATAAGAAAAGAACAATAATTCGATCTGAAATGAGACTTTCAGATCAGTTAGACAGTCGTGAACGAAAAGCTTTTGGGTTTCAGTTAAATATTCCAATTTTTAATGGAGGAACTGTAAATAGAAACATTAGTAATGCTAAGATCAATATTAGTCGTTCTCAGTTGAGTTTGGAAAACACAAAGAACGTTCTTCGTAAAGAGATTCAGCAGGCACATGCTAATGCTTTAGCAGCAATGAAAAAGTATTTCTCAAGTGAAACTGCTGTTTCTTCAACTGAAGAAGCTTTCCGTTACACTGAGGAAAAGTTCAACCTAGGTTTAGTAAATTCAGTTGATTATAATCAAGCCAAAAATAACTTATTGAAATCAAAATCGAATTTACTACAAGCCAAATACGAGTACATTTTTAGAACAAAAATCATAGACTTTTACAATGGAGTCGAGATCAGTTTATAGTCAAGTTTTCAAGTGAGTTTATATACTCCGATTCGATTAATTTCGAATCGGAGTATTTTTTTATCTCAGCGAAAGCTAAGTCTGTGTAAAGGTTCTTTCTAATTCCCTTTTTATAACTTAAATTTGCGATCTGTAAGTGTTTGTAACAATGATTGCCTTACATCATAAATAAAGAGAATCATTTAGATTCAATTATAACGACTCAAAATAATGGCTTTAATACTAAATATAGAAACATCTACCGCAGTTTGTTCGGTTTCATTAGGAAAGGATGGCGAGTTACTTACCTATAAAGAGAATAAAGAAGGTATGAATCATGCGACTCATCTAACTGTATTTATTGATAGTGTTCTAAAAGAAAACGGCTTGACACCAAACGATCTTGATGCGATTGCTGTAAGTATGGGGCCTGGTTCGTATACCGGTTTACGTATTGGTGTGTCTACAGCAAAAGGTCTTTGTTATGGTAGTAATTTACCTTTAATAGCTGTTAGTACTTTACAGGCTATGACTGCTCCTTTGTTGAAGGATAAAGCTATTACTTCTCAATTAGGAGATTCTGCGGCTAGTATCTTTTGTCCTATGATTGATGCACGACGAATGGAAGTTTACACTGCTTTTTATTCATTTAAAAATGAGGAGATCCGTAAGGTCTCTGCTGAAATTATAGATGAGGAATCTTTTGTCTCTGACTTAGCTAAAAGTGAGATTGTATTCTTCGGTGATGGCTCTTCAAAGTGCCAATCAAGCTTACAAAGCCCAAATGCTATTTTTGTTGATGATATTACGCCAACTGCTATTGGTATGATTGAATTATCTGAAGCAAAGTATAAAGCAAAGGCATTTGAAGATGTAGCTTATTTTGAGCCGTTTTACCTAAAAGACTTTGTTGCAACCACTCCAAAGAAAAATATCTTTTAAAAGCATTCGTTTTTCTGCATTGAAATAGCGATATTGAATAACTTATATTCTTTAAAGTGAAAGCCTATGCGAAATATATTTACAATTCTTTTAATTGCTTGCTTCTTTTCACTTTCAGCATATGCTGAAGGTGGCACCACCCTTAAGAGAAAGACCGAATACCTTAAATATGTTATTCATTACGGATTTATCCGTGGAGGTAAAGCTAGCCTAAAGCTTAAGTCAGAACGATATAAAGGTCAAGATGTTTATCATTTAATTCTTAGTGGACGAACAACTGGCATTACAAATTCTCTGTTTGGTGTTAAGAATACTTATGAGAGTTTTGTTGATAAGGAAACCCTATTGCCCATAAAAGCAATTAGAAAAATAAAAGAGGGTTCTTATAAGCGATATAATGAACTTCTATTTGATAGAGAAAAGAATAAGGTGTTTAGCAAACGTTCAGGGGAACATGACGTTGTTAAAGGTGTTCACGATATTCTTTCTGCCTTTTATTTTGCACGAATGAAACTGTTTAATTCTGACTTGGTAAAAGGTCAGAATCTAAAAATTGATACTTATTTCTCAGATGAGCCATTTTTGTTACAGTTCAAATTCATGGGATATGAAACTATCGATAGTAAGCTAGGAAAGATAAAGTGTTATAAGTTTATCCCAGTTGTAGAAACAGGTAGGGCTTTCAAGAATGAAGATGATATGCATATTTGGATATCTGCTGATCAGAATAAGGTTCCAGTTCGAGTACAGTTTGATCTCTTTATAGGATCATTACGTTGCGACTTAGTTAATTTTCCTCATATGACAGTTGATAGAAACGAGCAGTAGCTTTTTAAGAGAACAATGACTCCACATTATTCGCAAAACGCACAATATCTGTATAATATTTCTCATTGAGGATAGTTTCTCTTACTTTTGCGATGCAATAAAAATAGGCTAATTTTAAATTAATATATAACAACATGGCAAGTACTGCAGATTTTAAGAATGGTATGTGTATCCATTTTAAGACTGGTTTATATACGATTGTTCAATTCCAGCATGTTAAGCCTGGTAAAGGTCCAGCTTTCGTAAGAACTAAACTAAAGAATGTAAAGACAGGTAAAATAATTGATAATACTTTTACTGCTGGTCTTAAAATTGATGTTGCTCGTATCGAGCGTCGTCCATACCAGTATCTTTACAAAGATGATATGGGTTTCAACTTAATGCATACTGAAACTTACGAGCAAATAGCTTTAGAGGAAGATTTATTTAATCAACCAGACCTTTTGAAAGAAGGTGATCACGTTGAGGCTGTAATTCATGCCGATACTGAAACACCACTTTATGTAGAGCTTCCTATTCACGTTATTTTGAAGGTTACATACACTGAGCCTGGTCTTCGTGGTGATACGTCTTCAACAAATTCTCTTAAAGCTGCTACTATCGAAACTGGAGCAACTATTATGGTTCCTCTTTTTGTTAATACCGATGATGTTATTAAGATTGATACACGTAACCGGGAATATGTTGAGCGTGTGAAGCAATAAGCTAAGCGATTTTAAATATTTAAAGAGGTTAATTCATTTTCATGAGTTAGCCTTTTTTGATCTCAGCAAACCCTTAAGAGCTTCTTCGAGGTTTGTGTATTTAAATTTATAGTAATTCGAAGCGAGTTTCTCAGAAGAAACACGACTGCCTTTTAATACAAGATTAGACATTTCTCCGATGATAATTTTTAGCATAAAAGCTGGCATGTTGGGAAAGAAGAAAGGCTTATTAAGCATTTTAGCTAAAGTCTGAGTAAAGCTTTGTCTGAACATTTGGGGTAACAGCAGAATAGTTCCGAATGATGTACTATAAAAGGCTTGTGAAGTTCGCTGCAGTATGCAGGAAGGTTCTTAAGGATCTTAGTTTTGTTGCTGGCAAGCTGCAGCGAGCTTTCTAAGGGGTTTAGGATTGTTCCTGCAGCTTGCAGGAAGGTTTGTAAGAGGCTTACGACCGATGCTGCAGTGCGCACGGAGGATATGCAGCATATTTGCTGTGAAGCTGACTGTTGGGTATTCGCATCATTCAAAAAAAAATAAACCTTCAGGTTTGGTTTCTATATGCTGTTTCTTACTTTTTTGGTCGTTTCGATTTATCGAAAAAGAAGTTGTCGAAAACGATTCGTTCTTCTTTCTTAAGTGCGAGAATAAGAATAGCACTTTTAAGGAAACCATATCCGTAACTATAGAGTTGAATAAAACTGGCAAGTATTGCTAATAATGAAATGGATAGACTCTTTGTTTTAATCATCGATTCTATGAATAAAACACTTGCTAAAAAAGCTAGCGGAAGTAAGAATATTGGGCTGATAGCTGCTGCCAAAATCACTAATAGTAAACTGCCAAGCAAAAATAAACTGGGGATAATATAAGTCAGCTTAAACCTATCGGGATACCATTTAATGAGAACTGAACGCATCACACCAAACTTATAGACTTGCTTGATGAATTTAGAGAAATCGATACGTCTCTTGTGAAATACATAGGCATCTTCAATTAGTCCCACTCTAAAACCAGCATTCATTATACGGTAACTTAAATCAGGATCTTCGCCAGGAGTTACGTCAGTATAGCCGCCAACTTTTTTGTAAACTTCTTGCTTAATCCCCATATTAAAGCTGCGAGGCTGGTATTGATCGAGCTTATTCTTTTTACCCCTTACGCCACCCGTTGTAATAATAGAAGTCATGGCATAGTTAATGGCTTTTTGAACCTTACTAAAAGACTCATGAGCACTATCGGGTCCACCAAAAGCATCGAGAGGGCTTTGAGCCAAATATTTTTCTACCTCATCAAAATATTGAGGAGGAATAATACAATCCGAATCGAAAAAAATCAAATAGTCGCCAGTAGCCATACCCATACCCACATTGCGACTATCCCCAGGACCCGAATTAGCTTTGAAATGATATTTAATATCAAGCTCATTGGAATAACTTTTTACAATAGCAGAACAATCTTCCGTAGAACCATCCTCAATCATGAGAATATCAAAATTCTGATAGGTTTGCTTAGCTAAGCTCTCGAGTAATTCCTTAGCTTCGTCAGGTCTATTGTAAATGGGAATAATGATTGAATATTTAGGCATACTATTCGATTCTATTGTTGAAAAGAGGCTCGTTTAATAAGCCCCTGTATCTCGTTATTGAATTTTCATGTCAAACTTAATAAATATGAAGGGTTTTATTGAAATAGATTCTCCTAAAAAACGTTCTTAACTGTGATAATGTCCATTGTTATATTCATTTGCATGCATTTATTTAATAAGGTATCTTTGTGCCCAAACTAAATAAATATCTGTTTTGGAGAATTTTAAAGAACTAGGAGTAACTAAAAACTTTCTTAAGGGCTTAAATGATATGAATATTGTGAAGCCTACTGAAATACAAAGTAGAGTCATTCCAATATTACTAAGTGGAGATGCCGATCTTATTGGTCAGGCTCAGACTGGAACAGGAAAAACGGCTGCTTTTGGTCTACCTATGCTTCATCGTATCAATACACATAAGAAAGTCGTGCAAGGCTTAATCTTATGTCCTACAAGGGAGTTAGGACAACAAATTGCTAAGCAGCTTTTTAAATTTACGAAGTTCTCAGAACAAATTTTTACTGAGGCCGTTTATGGTGGAGCACCTATCGATAAGCAAATTGCTAATTTACGACGTCCTACACATATAATTGTTGCAACACCTGGTCGATTGATCGATCTTATTAAGAAAAAAGCGGTCGATTTAAGTCATGTATCTACTGTAGTGCTCGATGAGGCTGACGAAATGCTAAGTATGGGATTCAAAAAGGAACTCGATGAGATTCTAACTTATACAGCTTCAGCTCAAAATAAATGGTTGTTTTCGGCAACTATGCCTCAAGGCATCAGACAAATGGTAAACCAGCATTTGTCGAGTAATGCTCATAGAATCGAAGTGAGTGGGAAGAATGTTGTGAATAAGAATATCGAGCATAAGTTTCTGATTTGTGATGAGAAAGAGAAGTTGAATATCTTACTTCAGTTTTTAAGTTCACAAAGTGATAATAGAGGTCTTATTTTCTGTAAAACGAAAGTTGCAACTCAGACTCTAGCTAAGCAACTTATTGCAAGAAATATTCCTGCAGATGGTCTTCATGGCGATCTTTTACAAAAAGAGCGTGATAAGGTGATGCGTGCGTTTAAAAAAGGAAATTTACAAATGATCGTTGCGACAGATATTGCAGCTCGTGGTATCGATGTCGAGGGACTTTCATATGTAGTACACTACCAATTACCAGATAAGGAAGAATATTATACGCATCGAAGCGGAAGAACAGCTCGAGCAGGTAAAGAGGGCTTATCTCTTTCATTGGTTACAACCAAAGAAATGAAGAGCATCAGATATTTCCAAAAAGCTTTAAATATTAGTTTTAAGCAAATAAGACAAGCGAAATAACGAAGCAAAACGCACCCTTTTTCATCAACAACAAATCTTTGGGCAAAACCCTGTGGGTCGGGCTATCCGCACTCGCTCTTTGTCAAAAAAAAAGACAAAGGAGCTCAAACAAACGCTTCTATCCCTTTTGCAAAAAAGCCTGTCTCAAATATCATATCTCACGAACTGTTGATATAAAAAACCTCATGATTAAATAATCATGAGGTTTTTTGTGCATTATGACTTGTAAAAAAGACTAATCTTTTCTCTTAGTAAAAGGCTTACGTCTTCTATCTTTTCTGTGCTTGTTCTCTGGATCAACTTTCTTTCTAGAATCTGATCTTTCTTCAGTACGACGAGGTCTTTGAGATCTCTGAGGTCTTTTAGGTTTTTCAGCAGGCTCGTTATCGCCAGAATTTAAAAATGGATGTTCATCAATAACCCTAATTTGTTGTCCAATTAATTTATGAATATCCTTTAAATAGGCTCTTTCCTCGCCATCGCAAAATGATATAGCGATTCCACTAGCCGCAGCTCTACCCGTACGTCCAATTCTATGTACGTAGGTCTCTGCGATATTAGGAAGGTCAAAGTTGATAACTAAAGATAAATCAGATACATCGATACCACGAGCTGCAATATCTGTTGCTACAAGTACTTTTGTTTTACCTTCT
>JADGEF010000010.1:44698-48233 GCA_016744515.1 Marinifilaceae bacterium
ATATTAGGAAGGTCAAAGTTGATAACTAAAGATAAATCAGATACATCGATACCACGAGCTGCAATATCTGTTGCTACAAGTACTTTTGTTTTACCTTCTTTAAAGTTTAGTAAAGCCTTTTGTCTTTGATTCTGAGACTTATTTCCATGAATAGCTTCAGAATGAATATCAACCTTTTTTAAGAACTTGGTGATTTTGTCGGCACCATATTTTGTTCTTGAGAATATTAATGTTGATTCAACAGTATTGCGTGTTAGAAGGTGAACCAATAATTTTGGCTTATTCTTCTTGCTCACATAATACAAAGCTTGCTCAACGCGTTCTGCCGTAGTTTGCTTGGGTGCTATGGTTACTTTCTCAGGATTACCTAGCATCTTTTGTGAGAGTTTCACAATTGCTGTTGGCATAGTCGCCGAAAAGAATAATGATTGTCTTTTAGCAGGAAGCTTTACTAAAACGCGACGAATATCGTGAATAAAACCCATGTCAAGCATATGGTCAGCTTCATCAAGAACCGAATATTGCACATCTTTTAATGAGATGTATCCTTGATCCATCAAGTCTAATAATCTACCTGGTGTAGCTACTAGAATATCAACACCTCTTCGAAGAGCTTGCGTTTGAGGACCTTGTTTTACACCACCAAAAATAACGGTGTTAACAATGCCTGTATGTTTTCCATATTCAGTAAAACTATCACCAATTTGAATGGCAAGCTCACGTGTAGGAGTTATAATTAATGCTTTAATTCTACGCTGACCTTTAGCGTTACGATTATCGTTGAAAAGGTGTTGTAGGATTGGAATGGCAAATGCTGCCGTTTTTCCCGTTCCCGTTTGAGCACAACCCAATAAGTCCTTTCTTTTAAGAAGGATTGGAATAGATTGTTCTTGTATAGGAGAGGGATATGTATAGCCTTTAGCCTCAAGGGCTTTCAGGATAGGATCTATAATGCCTAAATCTTTGAATGTCATGTATGATATATAAAAGCGACAAAGATAGGGTAATAGTTTGAAATTCTGCACTTTTGACGATAAATGCATGTATTATTTGAACTTCAGGTAATTCCTTTTCCCTTTTTCATCTTGCAAAACTCCCCTTCCATGCGAAAAAGAAGAGGAGTTTGGTGCTATTAATAAATGTATTTACTAAAGCTTAGCTGAACGCAAGCCATGAGCTTTTATCCTTATATTCTTCAGTAGGTGATACCTTAGTTTGAAATTTATATGAACTTACCAACATCGAAATTTCATGTTTAATTGTTTCTAAACTGTTGCTGATTAAGTCGGAACGGAAACCTTTTGCTCCCAATTGAACAACATGATCGGCTGCCACAACTTTACTAATGATTTTACCTAGATCAACAAATTTCCTTTGTGGAAGATTCGCATCAAGAGTAAAATCAACAACATTTTTAAAGTAATCTGAAACATTCTTAGTCAATTCATG
The DNA here is from genome assembly GCA_016744515.1 of Marinifilaceae bacterium. Taxonomy (GTDB): domain Bacteria; phylum Bacteroidota; class Bacteroidia; order Bacteroidales; family Marinifilaceae; genus Ancylomarina. The sequence goes on from JADGEF010000010.1 coordinate 46,148, forward strand.
ATTCTTGAAAAACGCTGAAAGATTCATGTCTTTCTTTTTTGTCATGATCTTCATAACCATTTCAGAAAGTTGCGTATAAAGCATATCATTTGAACCCTCAAAAATTTGAAAAGGACGAGAGTCGATGATCGCTCTAGAGCCAATGCTTTCTACTTTGTAACCATTAGCTCCACTCAGTTGAGTTAATGTCTGTGCAGCCTCTTGCATCATGTCTGTAATGTAAGCTTTCATACTGTTGGCTTCAATTGCAGCAGTTGCAAGATTATTCTCAATGCCACTAATTAAAGAGCTTCGAGAACACATAGCAGAACTGATTGTGAAAGCAGATTGTATACGTCCAATTTGATGACGAACCTGATCTAAGCTAATTAGTGGTTTACCTCCAACAATTCTGGTAGAACAATGTTTGATTGACTCATCGAGCATACGTCGAATAAAGCCCATTCCCATACCAGGAAACTGTAATCTACTTCGGTGTAAAAGATCCATCATCAACTTCAATCCCGTTGATTCAGGCTCTAGTTTGTATTGTTGAGGAACTTGAATATCGATAGAGTTTTTCCCATAAGGGATAGGGTAAAGGCCTAAATTGTTGTAATATTCTTCAACCTTAATAACTTGTTGAGGTTGTTGAACATCGCAGATAAAGAAGTCAATGTCACGTCCAAGTTTTCCATTCTGATCCTGAGAACGTGAAGTCATAAGCCAATAATCAGCCATGCCAGTTAGTCCTTGCCAATGTTTGGTTCCTTTAATATGATAGGATTCACCCATCTTAACATTTGAGGTCTGCATACCCAAAGCATCACTACCAAAATCGGGTTCAGTAATCATTAAGCCACCCATGTTCTGCTGAGTTAAGAAACGGTCAAAAATGCCTTTTTTTACTGTCTCTTGTGCGTACTTAGCAACAGGTTCAAGGAATAAAGCGATATTAATACCAAAAGTTAAAGCTAATGGTAGTGACTCATATGAAGCAGTATCTAAAATTCCTAAGCATTCTTTAACCTTAGAGCCTCTTCCTCCATATTCTTTAGGAATAGCTACTGACAAAGGGTTCTTAGCCATTATATCTCTTAGTACCAGTGCAGGGAATCCTCTTTTTTGGATAAATTTTTCGATATTATCCTTTTCGTAAAAAGCACTTTTAATCGTCTTTTTAATAGCGCTCAGAAATTCTGAAAATGGAACGTCTGCGATATTAGAAGTCATCATCTATTATTTATTTTAAATTAGTACAAATAAGAATAGTCGTAATACAAAGCTAAGATTAAAAAATAGATAAAGACATGTAAGTCTGATTATTTAATATGGAATTCTATTTCTATAATAATGAGGAGTATTTTAGTGCTTATTGAATAATTAATCTTTGAAGAAATAGTTGTCTTTTTGTAATGTCGATTTCTGGCTAGACTGCACCAGTTTTCAGTAGAACTAAAAAATATAATTTTATTTGGAATCTTTTTTTTGAGCATATCTTCCTGATAAAAAGCAAATTTGAATGACTTGATGAAAGAATATTCCTTTTTTTGAAAAAAAATAAAGAAAGACTCTTGTATAATTGGGGAAAAGCGCTTAGTTTTGCATCGCAATTTTCCTCGATAAAGAACGTCTTTATAAGCAGTAGGAAAGAAGCAATTATATTCCTTCTTAGCTCAGTTGGTTAGAGCATCTGACTGTTAATCAGAGGGTCCTTGGTTCGAGTCCAAGAGAGGGAGCAAAAAAAACCAATTCTGTGAGGTTTTCAAAAATAATATCAGATTATTCCTTCTTAGCTCAGTTGGTTAGAGCATCTGACTGTTAATCAGAGGGTCCTTGGTTCGAGTCCAAGAGAGGGAGCAGGAAAAACCGATACTGTGAGGTTTTCAAAAATAAATATCAGATTATTCCTTTTTAGCTCAGTTGGTTAGAGCATCTGACTGTTAATCAGAGGGTCCCTGGTTCGAGTCCAGGAAAGGGAGCAGAAGCCGTTCGATTATTCGAGCGGCTTTTTGTTTGCCTTGCATGCAAACTTTTCCGTCAGTTTGAAAGACAACTGAGTCGCCTAATCGGAGGGAAGGCAATACGAAGTCAAGTGCGCTATTGG
>JADGEF010000135.1 GCA_016744515.1 Marinifilaceae bacterium
ACCAATAGCGCACTTGACTTCGTATTGCCTTCCCTCCGATTGGGCGACTCAGTTGTCTTTCAAACTGACGGAAAAGTTTGCATGCAAGGCAAACAAAAATGTGCAACAATTTACATTGTTGCACCTCCTTCAATTATCTAAATCTATTAACCAAACCTCTAATCACTATTTTTTAACCTAAATATGTTTTCAATATTTTTGACCTAAATCTTGATTTCATTTTCTTAATAGCCTTTTCTTTTATCTGACGCACCCTTTCGCGAGTCAAATCAAATTCTTTCCCAATTTCTTCCAAAGAACAAGGCGGGTTTCCTTTTAAACCAAAATACATACGGATAATGGTTGCCTCTCTATTAGATAGAGTCGAAAGAGAACGCTCAATTTCAATAATAAGAGAATCTCTAAGCAATATTTTATCGGGTCCTATATCATCAGTACTTAAAAGAATATCGTACAAAGTATTATCTTCTTCAGAATTTATTGGCGCATCCATCGAAACCTGACGACCAGAAGCTTTTATGGCCTCTTTCACATCCTTAGGACTCATATCAAGCACATTAGCAACCTCATCTGGTGAAGGTTCACGTTGATATTCCTGCTCCAACTTAGCCAGTGTTTTGCTAATTTTATTTATAGAACCAATTTTATTTAGTGGTAATCTTACAATACGAGACTGTTCTGCTAATGCTTGCAATAACGATTGGCGAATCCACCATACAGCATAGGATATAAATTTAAAGCCACGGGTCTCATCAAAGCGCTGAGCTGCTTTTATAAGGCCTAAATTACCTTCATTAATTAAATCAGATAAGCTTAATCCTTGATTTTGATATTGCTTCGAAACTGATACTACAAATCTTAAATTTGCTTTAATCAACCGATCCAAAGCATCTTTACTTCCTTGTTTGATTTGCCGAGCGAGAGCAACCTCCTCCTCAGCAGTAACAAGGTCTACCTTGCCTATTTCTTGCAGGTAACGATCCAAAGATGGGGTCTCTCTATTGGTGACTTGCTTCGTGATTTTTAGTTGTCTCATATTCGGTTAGGGGATTTAGGTCGTCTATAGAATTAGCTAATATTACTAACTACATATTTTAAAGGAATAAATTTTATTGCGAAAATCAAAATCATAAACCCATAATTTTCACCTTTTTAGCTAATTTAGAATTGAACAAATCCAATTGTTACTATAACGTATTTATACGTTATAGTAATTTCAAAAATAAAGAAAGAAAACGCTTAAACAACAAGTAAATATCGCATCTAACAAGAAGTACAGATAACATAATTAATTCATTTTTTTTGCCAAAAACAATGTAGATAACTCAATAATAATATTATGGCTCACTTTTTCTTTGTGTTTTGTAAGTTATTGTGTAATATTGCAAGTGAATTCCGGTAGATCTCCAATTTCTGAGATCAAAAAATCAAATCCCTAGAAGATAAAATTTCTATCAAATAATAAAATCCAAAACATTTAATAATATTGTTTATGTACGACATTCTTGAATTAAACAAGAAGCTTGTGCCCGAATTGAAAGAGATTGCAAAAGAACTTAATGTTAAAAAAATTGAGTCCTTTAAAAAGCAAGATTTAATCTACAAAATTCTTGACCAACAAGCCATTGTAGCTTCAGAGATAAAAACTTCTGATAAAAAAGCTACCCGCAAACGCAGCAATAAAAAAGATGATGAACAGGCAACTAAAGAGGAACCTAGAAAATCAATCCTGCGTAAAAAAAGAAAACCAGCAGAGAAAACAGAAAAAGTAGAGGTCTCAATTAAAACACCAGAGACTCCAGTTCCTACTCCAGCTCCTACTGAAAAGAAAGAAGCGAGAGAGGTGCGCAAACCAAACCCTCGCAGAAGACGTGAAGATCGTCCTGTAGAGAAAGTAGTAGCAGAACCTAAAGAGCAAGTAAAAGCTGAAGCTGTTTCTCAGGAAACAAAAAAAGAGGAAACTGCTCCACTTAAAACTGAGGCACCACAAGAAAATACGCCTCAAGAAAGACCAGCTCAAGAGAGAACTCCTAGAGAAAAAAATAACGATAAACCTCAACACGACAGACAAGCTCAAGGTAAAAAACGTTTTGAGCGTCGCGAGAAAGAGAGACCTTTCGAGTTTGATGGCATCATTAGCAACTCTGGTGTTCTTGAAATTATGCAAGATGGTTACGGTTTTCTTCGTTCTTCAGACTTTAACTACTTAAATTCTCCTGACGATATTTATGTGTCACAATCGCAAATCAAATTATTTGGTTTAAAAACTGGAGATACTGTTCAAGGAACAATTCGTCCTCCAAAAGAAGGCGAAAAATATTTTCCCCTGATTAAAGTTGAAAAAATCAATGGTCGCTTACCAGAAGTTATTCGTGACCGAGTACCATTCGAACACTTGACACCTCTTTTCCCAGATGAGAAGTTCAACTTAACTGGAAAAGGAAAAAGCAGTCTTTCAACTCGCGTTGTAGATATGTTTGCTCCTATTGGTAAAGGTCAACGTGGATTGATTGTTGCACAGCCAAAAACAGGTAAAACAGTTTTATTGAAAGAAATTGCGAACGCTATTGCTGCAAATAATCCTGAAGCTTACATGATCATTCTATTGATTGATGAGCGTCCTGAGGAAGTTACAGACATGGCACGATCAGTAAATGCAGAAGTTATTTCTTCTACTTTCGATGAGCCTGCTGAACGTCACGTTCGTGTAGCTAACATCGTTCTAGAGAAAGCTAAACGTATGGTTGAGTGTGGTCATGATGTGGTTATCCTTTTAGATTCTATCACACGTCTTGCTCGTGCTTACAATACTGTTTCTCCAGCATCAGGCAAAGTACTTTCTGGTGGTGTTGATGCAAATGCACTTCACAAGCCTAAACGTTTCTTTGGTGCTGCTCGTAATATTGAAGATGGTGGTTCATTAACAATCTTAGCAACTGCATTGACAGAAACTGGATCGAAGATGGATGAAGTTATCTTTGAAGAATTCAAGGGAACTGGTAATATGGAACTTCAGTTAGATCGTAAACTATCTAACAAGCGTATCTACCCTGCTGTCGATCTTACTGCCTCAAGTACACGTCGCGAAGATCTACTTCTTGACGAAGCCCATTTGAACCGTATTTGGGTACTAAGAAACTTCTTAACAGATATGAATTCTATAGAGGCTATGCAGTTTATTAGTGACAGAATGCGCAAGACTCGTTCGAATGAAGAATTCTTAGTTTCAATGAACGATAGTTAAGACTCCCATTTTATTTAACCTCTAAATGAGTCACTTAGTATTAAAAATGAGGTTTTTTAGCGTTTATAATTGAATTATAAAGCTTTAAGCTTATTACATAAAAAAGGAACAGTGCTAATTAGCATTGTTCCTTTTTTATTTTTATCAAATATAAATTCCAATTTAAACCCAAAATTGTAATCTCAACATAGCAATTAGGAATATTAATTTTTTAGATTTGTAGAGCAAATTTTTAAAAAGATGAATACTTTATTACAAACTCATTGTAGTTTACTTAAAAATAAAAGAAGCACAATTAAACGTGAACTCGGTAAAGAAATTGACTGGAGTCAGCGCTTAATTGCGATTAAAGGATCTAGAGGAGTGGGGAAAACCACTTTCCTTCTGGACTATATTATTGAAAACAATCGCGAGAACGATAAGTCTTGTTTATATATCAATTTAAATAATTTATTTTTCACAGAACAAGGCTTAATTTCCTTTGCAGATGAATTCTACAAAAAAGGAGGCAAAACTTTACTTCTTGATCAAATCCATAAGTACCCTGAGTGGGCTGAAGATCTTAGAGTCTGTCACGATAATTATCCTGACCTTCAAATCATTTTCACAGCCTCATCTATACTTAGAGTAAAGACAAACGAGCATATTAAAGATTGCGTTTCAACCTATTATTTAAACGGTCTTTCATTTCGTGAGTTTCTGAACCATGAAGCAGGTTGTGAATTTAAAAGCTACACACTAGAAGAAATTGTTGAAAATCACGAAGAAATAGTTGAAGAGATACTAACGAAAGTTCGACCTCTAGCTTTTTTCAATGATTACTTACAGTTCGGATACTACCCATGTTACCTCGAAGAAAAGAGTTTCATTGACAACCTGCTTAAGATTATCAACCTAATGCTTGAGTTCGATATTACTTACCTAAATCAGATAGAACTAAAATATCTAACCAAACTAAAGAAACTACTCTATATAATTGCTCGCACAGTGCCATTCCATCCGAATGTTAGCAAACTTGCTAACGATGTTGCAACATCAAGGGCTACAATAATGAATTATTTGAAGTATCTAAAAAATGCTCGTTTAATTAATCTATTAAATACCTCAGAATACAATACCGAGAAGCTTAAAAAACCGAACAAGGTTTATCTGCATAATCCAAATCTACTTTATGCAATATCTCCTGATAACGTTTCTGAAAATAGTTTACGTGAAACATTTTTCTACAATCAAGTAGGAGTTGGAAGTGTTTTAACCAGTACGGATAGAGGTCATTTTAAAGTTGATCAGAAATTCAACTTTGAGATTAAAGGAAGCTCTGTCGAAATAGAACCTAAATATAAAACAGAAGATTATTTTGTTGCTGCAGATATGATTGAACGAGGAGAAGGCAACACAATTCCTTTATGGTTATTCGGGTTTCTATATTAAAAATCGACACGGTAAAGTGTCTTATAAAATTGATATTTATTAAAATAAATATATAAAATCTACCATAAATAATTTTTTAATTGGAGGAGTAAAATGGCAAAAGAAAAAAAATTCATTACCTGTGACGGTAATGCCGCTGCTGCACATATTGCGTATATGTTTAGCGAGGTGTCCTGTATCTACCCTATCACACCATCTTCGCCTATGGCAGAGAATGTTGACGAATGGGCATCACAGGGACGTAAAAATCTATTTGGAGAAACAGTTCAATTAGTAGAAATGCAATCAGAAGCGGGTGCTGCAGGTGCCGTTCACGGTTCATTACAAGCGGGTGCATTAACCACAACTTATACAGCATCTCAGGGATTATTATTAATGATTCCTAATATGTATAAGATTGCAGGTGAGTTATTACCTTGTGTTTTCCATGTAACTGCTCGTGCTCTTGCTGCTCAAGCATTAAGTATCTTTGGTGATCACTCTGACGTTTATTCTGCTCGTCAGACGGGTTTTGCAATGTTAGCTTCAGGTTCTGTTCAGGAGGTAATGGATCTTTCAGCTGTTTCACATTTAACAGCAATCAAATCAAGAGTTCCTTTCATGAATTTCTTTGACGGATTCCGTACATCTCACGAAATTCAGAAAATTGAAGAAATTGACATGGAAGACCTAAGAGATCTGGTTGATCAGGAAGCTCTTCAGGCATTCCGCGACCGCGCTTTGAATCCAGAGACTCCAGTAACCAGAGGTACTGCTCAGAATCCTGATGTTTATTTCCAATCACGAGAAGCAGCCAACCCATTCTACAATGCGGTTCCTGATATGGTTGCTGATTACATGAAGGAAATGACTAAGATTACTGGTCGTGAGTACAAACCATTCATGTATTATGGTGCTGAAGATGCTGAGAATATCATCATCGCAATGGGGTCTGTAAATGAAACCATTAAAGAAGCTGTTGATTTCAAAAATGCTAAAGGCGAAAAAGTTGGTTTGGTATGCGTTCACTTGTATCGTCCATTCTCTGCTAAGCACTTTAAAGCAGTTATACCTGCATCTGTTAAACGTATTTGTGTACTTGATCGTACTAAGGAAACGGGTGCAAACGGAGATCCATTGTATCTTGACGTAAGAGACGTATTCTACGGTGAAGAGAATGCACCTCTTGTTGTTGGTGGTCGTTACGGTTTAGGTTCTAAAGATGTAACGCCATCTCAAATTATTGCAGTTTACAAAAACCTTGCAATGAACGAGCCTAAGAATCAATTTACTTTAGGTATTGTCGATGATGTAACTTTCACTTCTCTTCCATTATTAGAAGAAGTTAAGATGAACTCTGAATCACTTTACGAAGCAAAATTCTACGGTTTAGGTTCTGATGGTACTGTAGGTGCTAACAAGAACTCTATCAAAATTATTGGTGGTTCAACCGATAAGTATTGTCAAGCTTACTTCGCTTACGATTCTAAAAAATCAGGTGGATTTACTGCTTCTCACCTTCGTTTCGGTGATGAGCCAATCCGTTCTACATATTTAGTTACTACTCCTGACTTCGTTGCATGTCACGTTCCTGCTTACGTTTATTTATACGACGTATTAAAGGGATTGAAAAAAGGCGGTTCTTTCCTATTGAACTCTATTTATGATACTGAAGAAACGATCAAGCATCTTCCAGATCATATGAAAAAGTACATGGCTGACAATGAGATTAAATTCTACATTATCAATGGTACTAAATTAGGTGAAGAATTAGGTCTTGGTAACCGTACCAATGCAATTATGCAGGCTGCTTTCTTTAAAATTACTGGTGTAATTCCTTTCGAGCAAGCTGCTGAAGAAATGAAGAAAGCCATTGTTAAATCTTACGGAAACAAAGGTGAAAAAGTTGTTAATATGAACTTCGCTGCTGTTGATGCAGGTGGACAAAATGTTGTTGAAGTTGCTGTTTCTGCTGACTGGAAAAAACTTTCTGACTCACAGGTAGAAGCTACTAAATCAGAACGTCCTAAGTTTGTTGCTGATGTTTGTGATCCTATGAATGCTCAAAAAGGTGATGATCTTCCTGTTTCTGCATTCTCTGGTCGTGAAGATGGTACTTTCCCTAATGGAACAACTAAGTTTGAGAAACGTGGTATCGCTATTAACGTACCTGAGTGGCAAGACGAAACGTGTATTCAATGTAACCAATGTGCTTATGTTTGTCCTCACGCTGCCATTCGTCCTTTCTTATTAACTGATGAAGAATTAGCTGCTGCTCCTGCAGGAACTGCTGTTAAACCAGCTACAGGTAAAGATCTTAAAGGTCTTCACTTCCGTATTCAGATTGCAGTTGAAGACTGTACGGGTTGTGGTAACTGTGCTGATGTTTGTCCTGCTCCAAAAGCAAAAGCTCTTGTAATGAAGCATCTTGAAACTCAATCTGCAGAGAAAGAAAGATGGCATTATATGGACCAAACTGTTGGGTACAAGGAATTGATGCCTAAAAACAACGTAAAGAATTCACAATTTGCTCAGCCATTATTCGAGTTCTCTGGAGCTTGTGCTGGTTGTGGTGAAACGCCATATATCAAATTAATCACTCAACTGTTTGGTGAGAGAATGATGGTATCTAACGCTACGGGTTGTTCTTCAATCTATGGTGGATCTGCTCCATCTACACCTTACTGTAAAAACGATAAGAGTGGTAAAGGTCCAGCTTGGGCTAATTCATTATTCGAAGATAATGCTGAGTTCGGTTTCGGTATGAACGAAGGTGTTCGCAAGATGCGTAACCGTATCGAGCTTCGTATGACTACTGCAATCGACGCTGTAAATGCTGATACTAAAGCTGCATTTACTGAGTGGTTAGAAAATAAGGACAATGGCGAAGCTTCTATTGCTTCATCTGCAAAAGTTCTTGTTGCTCTTGAAAACGAAACTCACGAAGTTGCTAAAGAAATCAAAGATCTTAAGAGCTACTTAGTTAAGAAGTCTCAATGGATTTTCGGTGGTGACGGATGGGCTTACGATATCGGATACGGTGGACTAGATCACGTTCTTGCTTCTGGCGAAGATGTAAATGTTTTGGTTATGGATACTGAGATTTACTCAAACACTGGTGGACAAGCTTCTAAAGCAACTCCAGTAGGTGCTGTAGCTAAGTTTGCTGCTGCTGGTAAAGTCATCAGAAAGAAAGACCTTGGTATGATGGCTGCTTCTTATGGCTACGTTTATGTAGCTCAGGTAGCAATGGGTGCAAACCATGCACAATACCTAAAAGCAGTTAAAGAGGCTGAGGCCTTCCCTGGACCATCATTGATTATTGCTTATTCACCATGTATTTCTCACGGTTTGAAAGCTTCTATGGGTAAATCTCAATTGGAAGAGAAGAAAGCTGTTGAAGCAGGATACTGGCACTTATTCCGTAACAATCCATTATTGGAAGCTGAAGGAAAGAATCCATTTACACTTGACTCAAAAGAGCCACAGTGGGACAAATTCCAAGACTTCTTACTAGGTGAGGTTCGTTATACTTCATTACAGAAATCATTCCCTGAGCGTGCTAAGGAGTTATTCGTAGCTGCAGAAGAGAATGCATTGTGGAGATATAAGTCTTACAAGCGTCAAGCGGCTTTAGATTTCTCTGAAGAGTAAATCAATCGCACATGTATATATTAAATGCCCAATTCTTTCGAATTGGGCATTTTTTTTATTTCCCATATCAATAATTATTACAAGCACAAAATAAGACTTCAAGGTCTGCTACTCGCAAACCAAACATCAACACATATTGATTATCAGCAATTAGAGGTATTTTTCTCCTATTGACTTATTGAATTGGATTCATTAATTTAGATGTACTCGAAATCTTTAATCCTAAATCATATGGCAAATTTAAATGTAGAATACATGGGGCTTAAGCTAAAGAACCCCATAATTGTTGGAGCTTGCACCCTATCGGCAACCGTCGAGGGAGCAAGAGAATTAGAACGCGCAGGAGCTGGTGCTATTGTCTACAAATCTCTCTTCGAAGAACAAATTCAGATGGAGCGTGCTCAACTCGATGATGAGATGGACTCATACTCGGAACGAAATGCAGAGATGGTCTCCATATTTCCAACACTGGAACATGCAGGGCCTACAGCTCATATTCTAAAACTAATCGATGTAAAAAAGAATGTTTCAATTCCGGTTATAGCCAGTTTAAATTGCGTTTACGACGTAACCTGGTTCGACTATGCCAAACAACTTGAAGATGCAGGTGTCGACGCATTGGAATTAAACTTCTATTCCATGCCTACCGATATGGAAAAAACGGCAGCAGAAATAGAAGAAGAAAAAATTAAAATAGTCAAGACTTTAAAAAAGAGATTAAAAATTCCTTTTTGCATCAAACTGAGTCCATACTACACCAACACGTTGAACTTTGTGAGTCGACTTGACAAAGCGGGAGCTTCTTCCTTTACACTATTCAATCGCCTATTCCAACCCGAAGTAAACATCAATAAAGAAAGTCACATTACTCGTTTCAACCTAAGTAATCGTGGTGACTTTAAATTAGGACTTCGCTATGTTGGTCTACTGCACAAAAGAATTAAAGGAGAACTATGCGGAACAAATGGTATTTATACATACGAAGATGTCGTTCAAATGCTTTTAAGTGGAGCTGATGTTGTTCAAATGGTTAGTGCTATATACAAGAATGAAACTTCGTATATTACTCAGGTTTTAGCAGAACTGGAAACATGGATGGATGAGAAAGCTTATAAATCTATAAGTGAATTCAAAGGTAAACTTTCAGACCATGAAATAAATGCTACTGACGTTTATCACAGAGCTCAATATCTCGATTTTTTATTAAAACCTGAAGAGATAATCAATAAATACCCTATGCGTTAATTAGGTACAAAATCTTTAAAGATAGTTGGTCAATTGATCAGCTATTTTTCATGTACGATGATGATAAAAAAAGAATTCAAAGCCATGCAAACGTTTGAAAAAAGAAAGTCTAATTCATTTGAAAAAAGACAGTTAGAATGTCAGCTTATAGCTTTTATTTTAAAGAAAAGAACATTACTTTTGTGTACAATTTTCAAGCCCGACTATAGACAAAAAGCCTTGTAAATTTAAGATTTAGAATATTATAAGTTAATATATAATTGTTATTGAATGCTTTAATTAACAAAGCTAAATAACATTTAAAACTAAAAAGCGATAATTATGAGTACTAAGTACGTTTATACTTTTGGTGACGGTAAAGCCGAAGGTAAAGCAGATATGAAGAATTTGCTTGGAGGTAAAGGTGCAAACCTTGCTGAAATGAACCTAAT
>JADGEF010000136.1 GCA_016744515.1 Marinifilaceae bacterium
AAGGCTTTTTTTTCATAACTAACGATTTATAAATTAAACGTTACTTAAGTTACGAACTTAAATAAGAACTACCGCCTGCGGCGGTTTTTGTTCAACGTATTGGTAAATGCCATATACTTTTCATTAGGCGACCATAAAAAATTAGCAAAACGCCCATTTTCGGGTAAGCCTTCAGGTTGTATTTCTTCTTTTTGACCAACCCTCATAATAGAGATACCTGTATTGTATCGTACACGTGATCCTATATTCAACTTAGGATTAATACGTAAACCTCCTAATCGTAATTCGGGTTCAGATAATTCTACTATTGATTTAAATCTATTTCTAGAAAGCAATATTACTTTTGTTCCCTTATTATTTATTCGAATAGTTGGTGGCATTGGAGCATCTGCCAAATCGAGTATCGATTTTACAGGTTCCTGATACTTAAGGTCTAATTGAGCCATACTCGACGAGTAAACTAATAATAGAATACTGGTTAAACAAAATATGTTTTTCATAGTGTAAAAAAATAATTAATAAACGTTAATTTTTTGAGGTTACTCCAATTCTATTTCGAAAATACACTGAATAATATGAAATAATTTTCAGCTTGTTTAAAGCTAAAAAACAAAGGGATTGTTGAAGAATAACATGATATAATCAAAAGCATTATCATCTGATATTCAGAGGTGACAACTTGAAGTTGGGTCATGTTATATCGTCATAGTTCCAAAGTATAATTTACTTAAATAATATCTTTCAATAAATAATAATCTTAATTAAAAAAAACATGACCAGTTTGTGTGGTATTATCCTCTAATCATTCCAATTGAATTAATTAGGCAATTGAAACAATTAGAGAATATTTTGAATTTATTTAACGTCAACAGAATAAAAGCTTTTTAAAATTTAGCTAGCATCTTATTTTCATTAAATAAATTTAAACCTCAGTAACTTTAATCAAGTTTACGCAATTAATAACCAGGGTTCTGTTGTACTTCTCGGTATTGTTCTGGTAATAACTCTAACTGAGATTCATCTATAGGAAGAATATTTTTGTAATCATCAAACTCTATTACACCATCCGATTTATCGCTAGAATACCCCAACTCTTTATCAGGTAGAGAACTCCACCTACTTACTGGCATCTGATTTCTCCATAAATCCCAAGCTCTATGACCTTCCGCAAACAACTCCAATCTTCTTTCATGTAACACATCCAAAATAGTTATGGTCGAAGCATTATATTTCTGTGGATTTGTTGTTGTTCTGTTGTCTCTTATTAAATTTAATAATCTCGCTGCCTCTGATTTATCCTGCAAGTTTTCTGACTTCAACAAACATTCTGAAGCAATTAAATAAATTTCAGACACCCTAAAAACTTTTATATTATTATAATAAATATCCGTAATACCAGGATATTTTTTTGAAGGAAGATAGCCTGATCCTTTTATTGGATCGGTATACAATTCAAATAAATTATTACGCACATCATTCAAATCCTGATTCATAAGATCCTCAAATCTCTTACTCTTAGCCATTCCTCGAGATGCTAACTTATCTGCCTTAACTATCCATCCAATAGATGAATAACTCATCCCATTCGCCTCATTTATAACAAGTTCAAAAATAGATTCACTTGAAAATGCTTGCCCCCAACTATCTACATACGAATCAATTGAAAGTATTGAGTATGTCGCTGGATCAGATATAAGTTGTTTGGCATATTTATATGCCAAATCATATTTACCCATATATAAATAAATACGAGACAATGCAGCTTTTACTCCATCTTGTCCTAATGTTCCTTGTACTTTACCTGTTGGCATATGTGGCAATGCAGCTTCTAACTCTTCTGTTATAAATTTATAAATTTCATGAACAGAAACTCTTAACATTCCCTCATAATCATTTTGCAATTTAACTTTATCCATTTTTGGAATACACAAAGCACCATCTTTGATCTTCCCTTTTCCCAAGTTAACTGGTAGGGGACCATACAGTTTTGCGACGTCGAAATGTATTATTGCCCGTAAAGCTTTTATTTCTGCTAGCAAAGCAATTTTACTATCCGTATTTTCTAAACTTTCAGCTCTTATCAATACATCATTAATATGCGCTATTGCACCATATGCTGTTGCATATAAAGATGTAGAGGTATATGCTTTGGTCCAATCATATATAAAATATGGAGATCTAGAACCACTTGAAAACTTTGGAACAATAGCATCATCTCCAAGCATATCTCCTGATGTCAAATAAAAACTACCATAATAATTAGTATTTATCATCATATTATAAACTGCATTTACAGCTTTTCTCAAGTCAGCATTGGAAGTAATAACTTCAGAACTCCCCAATTTATCAGGTGGACTTACAATTAAATCATCATCCGAACATCCAATCAAACAAATCAGCAATAAAAATAATATAGTTATATGTTTCATAATTTTATTTTTTTTTTAAAAGTTAACATTCACACCCAAACGATAGGTTTTTAATGGCGGGAAGTACATTAAATGACCTACTGACCCTGAGTGGCTTGCTTCAGGATTAATATGCTTATACTTATAAAATGTATATACATCAGTAGCATTAAAATAGAAACGAACCTTTTCCAATTTAAGTTTACTTATTACATGCTTAGGTAAATTATATCCTAGCGTAACATTCTTAACCTTTAAATAATCTCCACTAATCAACCTTCTATCACTATTGTACTGTCCATGATCGGGAGCACCATAAATTAATCTACTATATTCCGATTTATCACCTGGCTTTTGCCAATGCTTCCCTTTTGCACTTTGTCTTATGTTTTTATAAGCTATAGCTGTACCGTCTGAATTTCTTCTATGACTATTATCGTATAAGTCAGCACCCAATGAAAAGGTACATAGAAAAGATAAATCCAAATTCTTATACTGAAATTTATTGGTTATACCTCCTAGGAAATCAGCATATCCTTTTCCTTTAACAATTTTCTCTGCATCACTAGGATCAAATACAATTGTTTTATCCAAACTACCATCTTCTTTTTTAGTGTTTTTATACCAAGAAGGTCTTCCTGTTGCTACATCAACACCAGCCCATTCTCTCAAGTAATAAGAATACATATCCTTTCCTTCTTCATATCTCCATGGAAAATAATCTATAGGCTCATCTAACTTATCTATTTTCGAAACTAAGTACGAAACATTAAAATCGGTAGACCAACTAAAATTTTCATTCTTTACATTTACCGAACTAATTTCAAAATCAACACCTTTATTAATTAAAGAACCTTTATTTTCTGTATAACTTTTGAATCCAGTAGTCAAAAGGAGTGGTGTATCATTAATTAATCCATCCGTTGTTTTGTGAAAGAACTCTACTGTCCCAGTGATTTTATCAAAAATAGTATAATCAAGCCCTAAATTCCATGTATTCGATTTCTCCCAAGTAAGATTATTATTCTCCATTTGAGCTAAACTAATAACAGAGGAATTATTATATACGCCATCAACAGAATACAAAGCTTGTGTACCATAAAAACCTCCTGGTAAATTACCTGTAGTACCATAAGAAATTTTTGCTTTTAAAAAGTTAAGCCAATCAACAGAAGATAAAAAGGACTCGCTGGAGAGTACCCATCCTAGTGATCCAGAGTAAAAATCACCCCATCTCGTATCTTCCGATAATCTGGAACTTCCATCTCTACGCCAAGATCCTGAAACATAATATTTATTATCGAAACTGTAGTCAATTTTACTTAAATAAGAAATAAGAACATCCTCAGATAAACTTTCATAAACACCTTCTCGAGTAGCCCCATTTTCTGCATACATTAATTTTCCTGTTGCAAAACCAGATGACTCTCCTCCAGACGAATTAAAATTATACTTTTTGTACTCAAACCCAACTAAAGCAGAAAGGTAATGCTTCCCTATTTCCTTATTAAATTTCAATAAGTCTGATGTAATTTTATTGGTTGCAAAATATCCATACTTACCAACAAATCCATCCATCTTAGCTCCTTCTTTAGTTCTAGGATCAGTTATAGATTTAGAGTTTGTAAAAATCAAATCAATAGAATTATTACTTACTAATTTCAAATAATCAGTGAATTTAACATCAACGTTTATATGGGTTAAAGATCTTGTAATCTTTGAAATTCTAGAATTAAACTTCTGATTATTAATAGGATTTGAAACTTTAGTATCAAAACCTGGATCTAAATTTAAGGAGCCATTGGGCAAATAAAGTGGTGCTGTTGGATTTGAACTAAAATACGCATACATAGGGCTTGAGTAATATGAGCCATCGGATGCACCTTCTTGTACCGAGTGACTTAACTTTTCATTAATACGTAAAGTAATTGAATTATTAATTTTTGTATTTAATGATAAAGAACCCGTAAAACGTTCATATGCACTACCTATTACAACACCTTCCTGATCGAAATAGCCAAAAGATGAATAGAACTTAGTTTTATCATTACCTCCACTAATCGAAAGGTCATATTTTTGAGTTTTTCCTAAACGGAATATAGCATCCTTCCAGTCGGTCGTTTTTCCATCACTAACCATTTTTTTAGCTTGCTCAATAGTCATATTGGCATAATCAAACGTACCATCAAACTTATCGTCAGGATGAAACAAACCTGTTTTCTGTGCCAAATTCTTCCAAGCATACTCTTCTGCCGCTTCTCTATCTACATTTTTATAATTATCCTGTCCTGGTAACATGTCATTATAATATAGCCAATAGTTTGTAAGGGCTTCGTGCGAATATTCAGCATATTCTTTTGCATTGAAAAAATTCAGTGCTTCAGGATTGGCAAAATCACTAAAACCATATTCAGCAGAAAAATTCACTTTTGATTTGCCAGCCTTTCCCAATTTTGTAGTAATAATAATTACCCCATTGGCACCACGAGAACCATATAATGCTGTTGCTGCGGCATCTTTAAGAACAGTTTGTGATTCAATATCTTCCGGATTAATCATACTCAATACCGAAGACGAAGCTTGAATTCCAGAAAAATCACCACTTAAAACAGGCACTCCGTCAATTACATACAATGGATCTTTATTTCCATTTATGGATCCAATACCTCTAATTCTAACTTTCGGCATAGATCCTGGTTGTCCGTATACTTGTATAACAGAAACTCCCGCTGCTTTTCCTTGTAAAGCTTTCAACATTGATGCATCAGGCGATTCTCTTAAAGCATCTGCTTTAACCACAGAAGCACTACCAGTAAAGGCCGATTTTTTTTGAGTACCATAAGCAACGACCATAACCTCATCCATGCCTACAGATTGAGACTCCATTGTCACATTCAAAACTGCCCCCATTATTTCAAGCTCTTGAGCTTGCATACCAATAAATGAAAAGGTTAAGAATTGAGCATCTACTGATACTTTTATCTGATAATTACCATCGATATCCGTAGTTGTTCCATTATAGGTTCCTTTTACTAATACCGTCACCCCTGGAAGTGGCATACCTTTTTCATCAATAACAGTACCTCTAAGTTCTTTTTCTTTTTGTTGTTTGTCCTTAATTGGAATTACTTGTAATGGTTTAATTATAATTATGTTTTTATCAATCTCATAATCTAAACTACTATTTCTAAGTGTAGAATCAAGAATTTCTTCAACAGTCATATCATCTACTTCTAGATTAATAACAGTCAAATCTTTAACATCATCTTGATTATAAATAAAACCAAGATCCGTCTTCAATTCAATTTCTTGAATCAGTTCTTTAAAACTAGCATTTTTCAAACTTAAAGCTACTCGTGTTTGAGATAAAACACTAGCACTCAGACTAAAACTACAAGCTAAAAATAGAATTAAAAAATTCCTCATAACTAAAAGCCATTTTCTCCGAATTTCAAATTGAATTGGAATTCGATAATAATCATTTTTTTTCATAAATTTAAAGGGTTTAAGGTTAGGGTTATATATCACATCCCTTGGGATGCTTACTCTAATTATAGCTGGAATGTACTCGTAATACATTCCAGCTTATTTTCATTCACACTCTTATTTAATAATAATGGTTCTATCACCTTGAATATCAAAATCAATATAAGTCGTTTTCTTTATCATCTCAAGTACATCGTTACAAGTCTTAAATCGCAATAATTTTCCTGAGAATCTCAATTTTTGCACATTCTGCCCCTGAAAAAAGATCCGAACATCATACCATCGTTCCAACTTTCTCATTATACTGGTCAAAGGTTCATTATCGAAAGTAAAAGCACCATCTTTCCATGCAGTATAAAACCTTGCGTTAACATGATTAACAGCTACACAATTATCTGCTCTAGTATAAACAAACTGTTGATTAGGTTGAAGTATCTTTTCGCTCAAATCCCCAATATTACTATGTACTTTTACTTTCCCTTCGACTAAACTTGCATGAACCGTTTTATCATCGGCATATGCTGACACATTAAACGAAGTACCAAGAACCTCGATATTTATTTCATGCGTATTAACCAGAAAAGGTTTATGAGCGTTATGAGTAACTTCAAAATAAGCTTCACCCTTCAGTTCAACCTTACGATTCTTAGCTAAGAATTGAACAGGGTATCTCAAAACTGATTCAGAATTCAACCAAACTTTTGTACCATCAGCCAATACCAACTGAAACTCTTCACCTCTTCCAACAATTAACGTATTGTATCTAACTTTCTGAATAATGTGATTGTCTTCGACAGAATAGATCAAACGACTCTCCTTATTCTTAATATTAACGCCTCCTTTATGAAGATTGACATTTAATATTGTATCAGAAAGTTCAAATCGCTCACCTGTACTCAAAACTAATTGTGCTTTTTTCACACCAGGAGTAATCTCAGCAATTTGTACAGTACAATCAACATTAGTCGTATCTGTATTGAATAAAATTGCGATAAAAATAATTGCTGGTAATAAGACTGCTACCGCTGAATATAGGATTTTTTCAAACAGAATTCTTCTTTTCTTCTTTTTAATAATTTTTGCCTTTACAAGATCAAAATGAAGCTTAGAATTGATAATTATATCCTTATTTTTAAGATTTTGAATATCTGAAAATAAACCCACATATGAATTGTAGGTTTTTTTATTCTGATCTGATTCACGAATCCAGTTCATTAATATTTCATTGTTCTCACTATCTATTTCATTAGATAATTTATCTGCTATAAGTTGTATTATTGGGTCTTTCATGTTCAGCCTTTTTAATAAAGACTGTAAAAAATAAAAATGGGTAGGATTTTTTATAAAAAATTTTAGAATTCAATAAAAGACATCAGAAAAATAGAGATTATAAGCACAATAGATACTGTGAAATATGAGAATCAAGACATGATGTCAACTTATAAATTATTCATAATTATGATGTTACAACAATACTATTATAAAACCTCACCAAATTAAACCAAGCTAATAAACCTAAAAGATAAGTGGTTATGAAATAGACAGGTTCTAAATTTTCTACAAATTATATATTTCGAGAGAACTGTAAAATGAAAATAAAGTAATCTTTAGAAAGTATTTCTCTTAGCTTTTTTAATGAAGTTGTAAAATGATACTTAACAGTATTTACAGAAATATCCAATTCTTCAGCGACTTCTTTATACTTCAAATTATCAAAACAGATTAGTTTAAGAACAATCTTCCCTTTGGATGAAAGTGTTTCTATAGCTTCGAATATCATTTTATTCCTTTCTGATTCTGCTATAGTTGTAGAACTATATAAATCAAATGATTCAGGAATCAAATCAATCGATCTATTCAATTTACTCGCTTCTTTTTTGACAAAATCAAAACATGCATTCTTCACAGATATAAACAGATAGCCTTTTATCGTTCTCTGAAATGCAATATGCTTTTTCTTTTCCCAAATTTTAATGAAAACTTCTTGAACAATATCTTCTGCTTTCTCTTGAGAATTGACAATCGTCATAGCAAAACGCACCAAAGAAGGATAGTTATCTTGAAATATACTTTCAAAATCTCCGAAATTATCATCTGGAACTTTATCCTTATTGATCATGAAATAAAACTTCTTTATATCGTTCTGATTAGGCAATAATAGGCATTTAATAGGAGTTTCCAAATCTATTTTTAGTCAGTAATAGCTCAAATTTCACATAACATCATAGGTCTACAATCATATATAAACGCAAAATACGTCACAGCAAAACAAATTATACATGTCTGTTTAACTCACACTTTAAAATTTATTGAAAATAAACATAACCATATCTTAATAATCACCTATTATGCTCGCTACAGAAATATTAACAAGCATAAATATAGCACTTAGGAGATGTATTTCAATTCTATAAAATAAGTACTACAGGTTCTTAGATAATTTTAATAAATTCTAATAAAACACTTAGTTTATTGTATCAATCTTTATTTGAATTTTAATATTTTTTTAGACTGTAGTATTTTACTTTTTGCACAAGTTAGTCTAGTGTAAAAAATTGAAATATAATTGTTCCTTAATATCTGATACAAGAAAACGCCAAATAAAATTAAAAACATCCCAAATATTTCTTTCATATTTAATCTTTCATTTAAGATGATATACCCAAAAAAAACTGCAAATACAGGTTCTAACGAAAAAAAAAGTACAACTTTTACTGAACTAACATGTTTTTGAATCCAGATAGAAACAAAGTAGCAAAATAATGTACCAATAACTCCTAAATAAACAGTTGCAAGCAATAAGTCTGAAGAGATACTAGTCATCTCAAATCCAACAATTAGCAAATAGATTAAACTAAAAATGCTAGCTGACATAAACTGATGAAAGATTAACAATATCGCTTCAGTTTTTTTTACAAACCGTCCAGAAAGTACAATATGAAAAGCAGCAGAAATTGCCGTAATTAAAGTAATTACATCTCCGATATTGAAATCGGTGTCATAATCATAAGTTAGTAAAAACAACCCTAATACAACTGTACAAATTGATAGAATATCACTTTTGTAAAATTTTTCTTTAAATAAGGAAAACAGAATTACAGGAACTAAAATAATCGCACCTCCTGTTATAAATGCACTGTGTCCACTACTTGTGTATTTTAACCCTATAGTTTGTGACAAGTAGATGATTGTTAGTAAAAAACCTAAAATAGAACCATTAATAAAATCTTTTTTATTTAACAATCTACGGCCATTTTTCAACAAAATAAATAATAGCATCGGAATCGTTGCAAGGAATATTCTTCCAAAAACAATGAAAGCTTCATTGCCAGTATCTACAGTACCTTTAATTATAACAAAAGTTGATCCCCAAACAATAGTGACTAATATTAACAAAAAATTATTCAGATAGTTTTTAACATGCAACATAAGTATATCTAGACTAAAAGTTTAAAGTGAATATACATTAAATGATATCAATTATAGAATATGCTAAACTTATTTATAATTTGAATCAAGGGTTAAATAGCTACACGTTTTCTAAAACATGTACCGTTAAATATTTGGTAGAGCAGTATCCTTTATCTGTTTTTTTAGTGGCAACTTTTCTTAAAACTTGTCCGAACAGCTTATACCATTTTAATCATTAGTGAACCATAACTAACAAAATAACTACGGTCTAATGCCGATAGAATAAATAGGAAGCTATGATGAGAAGAAACCCATTATAGCTCACTAATTTATCCAATCGATATTATTATTGGTATTGAGTTCAAAAGATTTTTGTTAAGACAATAATCTTATGGTTGACACTTAGGAAGCATTACGGTATAACATGATTGTTTTGTATTTTACAACTCTTGATTTTCAGGCTGATGTGATTGTGTTGTAGTCATGTTATTTCTTAACAGTTCCTTAGTTGTAAGTAATTTAACAAATATTATAAAAGCTCTACCAAGCTTATCTATTCTTGGTAACTATGCTTTACTCAAAACGAGTATTCAAAATGCTGA
>JADGEF010000137.1 GCA_016744515.1 Marinifilaceae bacterium
CTGTATTCCAACAAATACCATGAGCTGTAGGATTTGGAATTCCTAGATCGGTAATATTACCATTACCTGTTGCTGTAGTTGCTGCTATACTTGTTACCGCTTGAGTTGTTACTGCGGGTGCCACGCCCAAAGTTGTAAACGAAACTTGAGCTCCATAAGCTGTACCTGCCGTATTAGTAGCAAATGCTCGTACGTAATAAGTAGTATTTGCACTTAACGAAGTTATACTGCCAGTAAAAGCTCCTGTGACCGAGGCTGCTCCCTTATCATCTTTACTGTCGCCTATGGTTGGAGTACCGCCTGTATTCCAACAAATACCATGAGCTGTAGGATTTGGAATTCCTAGATCGGTAATATTACCATTACCTGTTGCTGTAGTTGCTGCTATACTTGTTACCGCTTGAGTTGTTACTGCGGGTGCCACGCCCAAAGTTGTAAACGAAACTTGAGCTCCATAAGCTGTACCTGCCGTATTGGTAGCAAATGCTCGTACGTAATAAGTAGTATTTGCACTTAACGAAGTTATACTGCCAGTGAATGCTCCTGTTGATAAAGCCGCTCCTTTATCATCCTTAGAGTTTGCAGTTGTAGGATTCTCGGAAGTACTCCAGCACACACCATGAGACGTAGGATTAGGTACTCCTAAATCGGTAATATTACCATTACCTGTTGCTGTAGTTGCTGCTATACTTGTTACCGATTGAGTTGTTACTGTTGGGTCTGCATTGGCAGATACTCCCAACACTCTGATATTATCAACAGCAAGCTCTTCTGAAGTGCCACAGTAAAAATAAATCCGAACCTGAAGAGATGATCCTGTAACTGGGATAGAATACGTAAATTCTAACAAAGCTGATAATAGGACTGATCCGTCTATTATTCCATCAGCATCTTCATCTTCATAATATCTACGGTTGGTATTATCTCCTATAAATTGAGCCCGTGTTACCCATCCACCACCATCCATATTATATTCAATCTTTAAAAATTTTGTAGGTTCGATGGTCTGAGTACCTGTTGTACCACCAGCCAATAATTTAATTTGAAGGTTAGAATATCCACTAACAGAAACTGCATCACAAGTAAGCGTATGCTTAGTAACACCTCTATCATAGTCCAAATCTTCAATTGCAAAGAAATAATCTCCATTTGAAGTTGAGAACCCATTAGTAGGAAAAATTTCGGGGATAATACCGTTTGTACGTATCCAATAATCGGGGTTACTGGTATTAGCATTAGATTCGGATGGAGAAACGGTATAACCCGATCCATCAGTTTCAAAATCGACAGTCTGAAGCGTAGTTTGACCTAAGCCATTATTAGTTATAATAAGAAATACCACGAAAAGAAGAATTTGATATCCTTTCAATTTAATATTTCTTTGGGGATGCATTATTCGATTTATTTCTCTTTTCATAGTGTTTTATTTTTAGGGATAGCTTAATTAATCAAATATTTTACCTTCCTGTATTCCGGTACTTAAAATCATACCACCAGAATTATATCCGAGTGATGAATAAATCGTTTCAATTCTTAAGAGTTCATGGTTTTTACAGACTACGAAAACACCATATTGCTGATTTGCAAATATTATTTTCCCTGGTTCATCAGGTAGTTCCTTGTCATATTTAGCAGGAGAAACTTGCACGACATTAATATTTTCACCTTCAAAATTGGTAATAGCACCACGATTCCATGGATTACCAGCATTAATGGTTGCTACAATATCACTCATTGTCATTTCCTTCCAATTGATAGTTACATCCTTGCGTATTGGCTTGGGAAAGTATTTAGAGGCTGTTAATCCCTGAGGCTTGAAAGTAAGTACCTCAGCCTGCAATGCATCAATAAATTCATTAAGAAGTTTAACTGACAAGGCAACCGATTTTTGTAAGAGCATGGCATAGGAGTCATAGGCTTCAATGGGGAATTTCTCTTCCATCACAATTCCTCCACCGTCAATAGTTTTATCCATTTTAAGAACAGTAACACCCCCAAAAGATTCTCTATTTTTTATCTGCCAAAAAATAGGATCGGCACTACGATATTTCGGTAGCAATCCGTAATGGAAATTATAAAATCCTAATTTAGGTAAGTCGAGTATTTCTTGTGAAAATATCTTAGGAAAGGTAAACACTAAACATACATCTGGATTTACACTATTAATAATGTCCATAATCTCAACATCGTTGTTGTGATTGGGGGTGAATAGTTTCTCAGGTTCAATGTATCCAGAGTTTGAGAGTTCGGTAATTAGTTCCACATTTGTTGATGGAACTACTACGCCGGTAAATAAGCGGCGTTGAATCAGCGGAAAAACTACTTGAGCAGATTGAATATTATTACAAAATATAAGTGCTTGCATAATTAGTTACATAAATAAGTATTTTGCCATCCAGACATTTCTTCTTTAAAATTATTTAATATCTCCCAATCTGAATCATCGGGAACAATAGTGTCAATTTGTTTATTAATAATCCCTTCACTTTTCTTCAATTCAAAAAGGTAATAATGGTAATTGAAATTATTTAATTCGTTGTTAAATTGTAAATCGCCTCTTGGTGATTCTATTTCCAGATCACTCAATAGAGGTGTTATTTCATTATGAGAACTCCATCCTTTGACTATGCAATGCTTAATAATCATTGCTACTTCGTATCCTAGTATGCCCGACAATGAAAGATCGCGCCTTAATTGGGTCTTGAAAAATGTGTTTAATTGCTCATGAGTAATATTATCATCATCCCTCCATGTTTTTACCGAATAAATTGGATTGTCAACGTTGGGTTGTATTACTTCTGGCTGTGTTAAAAAAGGAGAACACACCAAAGGTATATCCTTTAAAGCTTTTGCATTTGCTAAATTTTGCAATACCTCAATAGCTTCAAAACCATGATAGCCCATAAAAACAAAATCGTTATTTTCTTTCTGCACATTAGCAATACATTCTTCCAGTTGGTCTGTTTTATTCCTATGTGAAGTTTCTGTTATATTCACTTTTCCAGAGTATTGCTTGGCAGCGATTTCTGTTGCCATAGTTAGAGGGAAACCTGCCTCAAAGAATGAACTTAAACGAGAGTAATGTTCACCGATATTTTTAAACGCCCATTTACAAGCAAAATATATTGAGTTAAACATATCTAAAGAGCAATGCACAATGTATGGGCTGACATCCGCTTTAAGTAGTGGATGATCTCCAGAATTGCATATTATTATAGGAGTTTTAGTCTGTTGAATAAGTGGTTTGATGGCGGTTAGTGATTTGTAACCGACAAACCCCACTACCATATCTACGTTCTCAAAAAGGATGAGTTCCTTTAATACTTGCTGATTATCTTTAGGTGTTGCTAAATGAGTGTCCTTAACAATATATTGATGATCCGTACCAAGGAAATGTTTAACACTTTGAAATAAGTCTATTCCTATATAAGGATAGAATCCTGAATTCGGACTTAATATTCCTACTTTCATAATTAATTTTAAGGTTGAAATAAGAATTAAACCTGAAAATAGATTACCTACTGTCAGGTTTAAATTTTAACAGTGCTAATTTCTTTGAGGGAAAAGCCCATCAACACACATTATCCATTGTATGCACAAATAAGGTTGAATAACAGGAAATGGCGAACCATTGCCAACATCACCAATTTGTACACTAACATCTCCCACAGCTACTCGTAATCCAGAAGTGTCAACAGTAATAGCGCCACTATTTAGTGTACTTCCTGCTGAAGGAGTATCTTGATAAAGGTCACCACCAGATAAGCCTAGGTAATTTCCTGCAGGAGTTCTATTTTCTCCATCGGAGTTATTAACATTCATCGTCGCTGTTACCGTACCTCCCATAGTGCTGGCACCAATAGTAGCAACCGCAGAATGTTTGTGTTGCGGCAATTGATTGTTAGATAATTTCATCAATTCCACCCCCCCCTTTTGGCCTAATCGGTAAGGAGATAGCCCTGGTCCAGTACCAGATCCTACTGGTACTCTTCCACGTAAATCGGGAACACAAAAACTAACACGCCCATCACCACCATAGTATGTTCCTATAAGAGCATACAAAGCCTGAAAGTCAGCTATACTTAACATTTGTCCATAACAAAACATCCACCCTCTAGGGTTAAAACTTCCAGCAAATCCTCTGATTTCTGCCATTGTACCTTCCATAACTTCTATTTCTTTGTTGTTAGTAATTGATTTGTTACAAATAATAAATCTGAATCTTGTTCTTAACTCTTAGTTATCTCTTTGAGGATAAAGCCCCTCAATACATATCATCCAGTTAACACACAAAAATGGCTGAACAACGGGGAATTGAGCCCCATTCCCAGTATCAGCCATTTGTACTGTAATATCTCCCACAGCAACTTGTAAACCAGAAGCGTCAACATCAATAGCTGCACTATTTAATGTACTTCCTGATGAAGGAGTATCTTGATAAAGATCACCACCAGATAAGCCTAGGTAATTTCCTGCAGGAGTTCTATTTTCTCCATCAGCATTATTGACATTCATCGTCGCTGTTACCGTACCTCCCATAGTGCTAGCACCAATAGTAGCAACCGCAGAATGCTTGTGTTGCGGCAATTGATTGTTAGATAATTTCATCAATTCCAGCCCCCCCTTTTGGCCTAATCGGTAAGGAGATAGCCCTGATCCAGTACCAGATCCTACTGGTACTCTTCCACGCAAATCAGGAATACCAAAAGAAGTACGACCATCACCACCGAAAGTTGTTCCTAATAATGAGAAAAGTGACGTGTTTTGAGCTATTGATATTATCTGTCCATAACAATAGGTCCAGTTTCTAGGGTTAAAATTTCCTGCGAAACCTCTGATCTCTGCTAATGTTCCTTCCATTATTTCAAATTTTTAATTGAGTTTGTAAAAAGTAAATTATTGTTTTTAGTCAGTTATTTGAAGGGGCTTTAAATCGGTGTTTAATTGTCACGGGAATACTCTGGTCATACCAAAAATCTATTTCATCAATTGATTCAATATAAAAGTCCTTAATTTTTTTCGGCAAATTCAAAGAACAATTTCCTTCAGTAAGTTTATGGTTTTTAAATACTTTTATTGTTGTGTACAATTTTAGCTCCCACTGATTTTTTCTAGAAACATTTTCAATTTTAACTTTCTTAATCTCAAAGGGTTCTAGGGCATTACTGATATTTACTTTCAATATTTCGCCCAATTCAATTCTTTTTTCATTTTCCAAAACTAGTGTCTCGGCATTACGTTTTCCTCCAGCATTTAGCTTGGCATCCACATTTATTTCTTGAGGAATAAACACACATTGCGAATTTATTTGTTGTGCCATATTTTGCATTATTGCCACCTGAGGTTCATTTTTAAGTGTGGCTTGCATTGTCTCGGAAATTACAATATCATAATCCTTGGTGAGTTTCATTTCAGTAGCATCTTCAAGGAGGTAATCACCAATGTAATCGTCCATTCCCAGACCATCAATCACCGCCTTTGCTGAGTTCAACGAAATCTCATTAATGTCAATAATATCAACCGTTAATTCATCAGCAGAGTAAAGGGTAAGTAAAGGAGTAATTAAGGTTGCATATGGACCACAGCCTGCATACAATATTTGGAGATTTTGTTTTTGCTTTAGCTTTTCCTTAATCGCTTGATTTATTCCTCGTAGAAATATTGCAGTACGCGTCATCTCTAGCAAGCAATGTGCTGCTGGTGCTGGCGCTAACGCTATGCCAGATGATAATAGAATATCTGGAGCATTTTGATCGGAGATGTCTACATCGGTAAACTCTAGGAATACTTGGTACATTCTGTCAACAGCATTCTTCATCAATCCATATTCTTTTTTACAATTGAGAATTAATTGTGTTGCATCCCGTAATTCTTTATTAATTGAAAGTTTCACCATTTTTATTTTTGAATGTCACATTATTTAAAATGTAATAGATCCAGTTCTTAGCAGTAATATTTTCTATGAACCCTCTGGTTTCTGCTAAATATCATTTCTAATTTTATTCCTGTTAATAATATTTTAATCTTACAAACAGTAAAACCTGAAGAGAAGAAGCTCCTCTCAGGTTTAAATTTTAACAGTGCTAATCTCTTTGAGGGAAAAGCCCATCAACACACATTATCCATTGTATACACAAGTAAGGTTGAATAACAGGAAATGGCTGTCCTTTACCAGTATCACCAATTTGTACACTAACATCTCCCACAGCTACTCGTAGTCCAGAAGTGTCAACAGTAATAGCGCCACTATTTAGTATACTTCCTGCTGAAGGTGTATCTTGGTAAATATCACCACCAGATAAACCTAGGTAATTTCCCGCTGGAGTTCTATTTTCTCCATCGGAGTTATTAACATTCATCGTTGCTGTTGCCGTACCTCCCACAGCACTAGCTCCAACAGTAGCAACAGCAGCATGATTATGTTTCGGCATTTCGTTAGTTGTTAAATTGATTTGTTGATAACCTCCCATTTGAGCCAGTTGATAAGGATATAGTCCTGGTCCAGCACCAGATCCTACCGGTACTCTTCCACGCAAATCGGGAATACCAAAATTAGTGCGACCATCACCACCATAATAATCGCCTATTAGCGCAAATAAGGCCTGATTATTGTTAATTGGCATTAATTGTCCATAACAAAAGACCCAGTTTTTAGGATTAAAAGTTCCTGCAAATCCTCTTATTTCTGCTAAAGTTCCATCCATAATGAAAAATTTTAATGTTAAAATAATTATTGAAAATAATATAATTCACTCCCACAACCCTCATCTAATAATGATCTATACTGGCACTCAATTCCTCTTAAGCGAACTAAATATACATTTTCCACAAACAAACCACAAATAACGACTAACAAATATTTAATACTGACGAAAGGCGAATTGATTTATCAGAACCAACACAACAATCATACTATAAGCAAAAACACAGGGGATTCAGACAATTTAACAGGATATCAGATACTCAAATTAATGCAAGCACTCCTAATCAACAATATGAGTAATAAACCTTCCATTTAACAACAGGTACAGAACTCTCTGCATACATGAATCACAAACAATTACAATAATTAATATACTGCATATTAAAAACACAATTTTATACCAACTAAAATCGTCCTGCTTAAAACAAACAGGACGATTAGACTTTTTTTATAATATTGGAGTCATCTCAAGAAGAACTAAGTATAAGTTTCCAATTCTTATAGAATCATTCCAACAAATGATAAACATTATTGCAATAACTAAATTCAGCTCTATTAAAACCTCTATCCAAAATTGTTTTATTCTTTAAACCAAACTCGTGAGCTAAAAAAAAGCTGCAATCCTATGATCACAGCTTCTCTATTATTTCGATATTCTATCCTTATTATTCAGGTATACTCTTATTAAATGCTTCGATAAGAGCAAAAGACTTTTCTCTATCTCTAGCAAATATTTCAACACCAACAGGATCGATACCTCCCGCCGCAACATAAAAAGGCGCAATACTTCCCATCAATTGGTTTTTCAAACTTGCGATAATGCCATTATCATTTAAGATATCCTTAATAATTTCTGAGTTAACAGAATTCCCTCTATAAATCTCAATTAAATTTGTATCCTTTTCCATAATCGATATCACTTAAAAAATTATAATCTACATTTATCCAACTACTTTTCTGAAAGTTTAGCTTTCAATTCGATCAACTTATCAGCCATTTCTTTATTTGATGGTTCTTTACCAATAAGAATTTCTAAATTCTCTTTAGCTTCTTTTATTTCACCAAGATTTTCTAATGAAAGAACCATTTTATACCAAAGCTTATTATCCTTTGTTACATCAGCAAAACAAGCAGCAATTTCAGCAGCTTGTTTATGCTGATCAGCTTTACTCAACTTATCCCAAATACGATAAAGGTGATCTTGCCCAATATGATACTTTAAAGAATCAGACGTTGTTGTAATCTGTATATATTTTTCCATCACAGCTTCTTCATCGCCAAACTCAAGTGTTTTAAGTAATGTATCTGCAAGGATCCCTTTGTGTTCTCCTACTTTAACCATCTTAAACTTATCGTACACCAAGGTAGCATGTGGAGAAATAACATCTCCTGCACCTCTGGCACCATATGCTATAGAATCTGGAAGAATTGCAACAATTTCATCACCTTCTCTAAGTAACATACTAACTTCAGCAAAGCCTTTAATCACTCTCGAAAAACCAGCAATGTAAGTGTATAACGAATCAGGCTCCTCTTCACTTGTCCAAACAACCTTACCATCAACCTTTAAACTTAAAAAGGCTCCTAATTCACAACCTACTTCAACTTTTCGTCCCTTTCCTATTTTCTCATAGTAATATTTTAAACCACTAGCAGTTTGAATGGTGTCTCCCAAAACAATTCCCTCAGTTTTTCCTTTAGAGAAACTGCAAGCATTTAACCCTATAAGAGTCACAACCATTAATAGATAGATATTTCTCATTGTATTAGATGTTTCTGTTAATCAGATTATAATTCTTTACTCGTATAAAACTAACTCAACCACTATGGCCTTTCAGTCCATAGGTTTTATTTCGATTGACTAAAAGTCAATCCTCCTTTACTCTAATATAAAATTTGATTCATCTTGATCATCTGGTTTTCGATGATGTTCCAGATATGTATTCACCATTTCATCTGTTATATTACCTGAACTCCAACAACTGAATCCTATAGCCCAAAAGTGTCGACACCAATACCATAAAGTTAAAAAATTTAGAAGCTAAAACAAGATGCGCTAAGGTGCATAGTTTTAACTATTGAAATCAATAAATATCAAAACAGAAATCCAGACCAACATTCAGGTTTTTGCAGATGAGAATATGATAACTAGCTTACTTCGAAACTTAATATCAGATGCCATAAAATTCACTCCTAACCAAGGTGAAATAAGAATTAAAACTGAAAGTTTGGAGAATCTAGTCAAAACTCCTATTAAGGATAACAACCTGGTAATGAAGACTGAAAATATTGAAGACCGATTCCGTACTGATGCTAAAGTACAAACCTCAGGAACCAAAGACGAAGAAAGAACTGGACTAGATCTACTTATCTGCAAAGAGTTTGTTGATAAACACAATGCCTAAATTTGGGTGAAAAGTTTAGAAGCTGCTGATTGCGAATTCTTTCTTACATTTCCCAATCAAAATTAAATACAAAAAAACGAATTCAGAAGAAATGCCAAGCTGTAATTACAACTTGGCATTTTTCATTTAGAATACTAAGGATTTAACTTACAGTTGCAGGGCAAACGCACACTTTTTAAATTTGCCCGAGGCAGACTAAAGTATCAATTATTGGGGCAATCCCTGCGGGTCGGGCTATCCGCACTCGCTTTTTATCCGAAAAAAAAGGCAAAGAGACGCAAGATTTTGCGTCTCTCTCGCTCCTATCCCTTTTGCAAAAATACCACCATTAATAAAAGTGCAGGGCTTCCGCATTTAAAATGTTTTCATTGATATTTTTGGTGCAGAGCACCTTAATCTTTGTAGGATATAAATCATTTATTGAAAACTCCCCCGCTTGCGCAAAAAATCTTAAGATTTTTTGCTCAAGCGGGGGAGAAATGTAGGAAATTACCTATAGCTACGAATATGACGCAGCTCTGCTGCTTGATTTATTGCAGTATCAGTTTTAAATGCGTTTGCCCTGAATAAAAGTGTGAGTTTGCCCTGCTTACAGTTGAACCTGCAACATCGCTTCAAAAGTTTTAACTAAGTCTTTAAAATCAGGATAAACCTCTTCTGCATTTTCAATGCTTTGATCTTTCAAAAACTTCATCAATTTAGCTTTACCTTCTTTGTTTATTAAAAAATCGATAAAAGCACCACCTATAGGATAAGACAAGCCTCTTTCGTAACGTGT
>JADGEF010000138.1 GCA_016744515.1 Marinifilaceae bacterium
CCTTTTAAAGATGCCTGATGATATGCATATGTAATATTATCGATCGTTACCGATTTGCTACCATGATCCTTTCTTATCCACTCAGCATTCGGTAAATTTATTCCAATTGGCGTTGCTGGATGACAATCCCCACCTAACATAGCAACAGTAACAACTTTTGCACTTACTCCTTTTACAACAGCTTTCTTAAAACGTGAATCAACCGGCGAATTATCTTCAAACCACTGTGCATTATCAGAAATAATAGTCGTTCGTTTACTACCTTCAATATCTTCAAAATTTAAAACCGATTCCCAACTACCTTTAATAGCAAGTGCATCACCATAAACCTCAATAAAACCATTCACAACATCGATATGAGTTTCCAAATCTTTTACCCAAAGAATAGAATAATCGTCAAATACATTTAAGTTTCCTGTTTCATAAAACTCAATTAATTTGATCAAAGATTGTTTCTGCAAATCACTGTCTGCAACAGGAAGAGCTTTTTCTAGCCAGAAAACAATTTCTTCAATAGCTTCGGTATACATGCCTCCAACCTTCCAAGTCTTCTCTATAAGAACACCATTCTCTTTCACAAGTTTAGAATTTAAACCTGTCGAAATGGGGCGATCTACATCTCCTTTGTCCAATTGCTTATAAAAATCTTCAACCTCTTTTTGGCTTACATTCTCATAATAATTATTGGCAGAATTCTTAATTAAATCTATTTCTGGATTAAGTACAACTCTTTTAGCTTCTTCCTCACTATCAAATATAACACCGCTTAATTCTACAATAAGACTAACTTCATCTTCTGAAGCAATTAAAGGCATTAACTCATAATTAGAGTTTGCTATTAATTCTCCAAAATATTCTTCAGAAAACTCAGGCATAATCTTATCCATTGAGTAATGATGATGAATGCCATTCGAAAACCAAATTCTCTTTAAATAGACTTCAAAACTCTTAAATTCTTCACACTCTCTATCGCCATGGTATGACAATAGAATTGCCTCTAGAGTTCTTCGGATTCTCAGGTTGTATTTATTATTCTGATCAAACAAAATATCTCTTCCACAATGAGCTGCTTCAGATAAATAGTAAATCAATTCTTTTTGCTGAAGCGATAGACTTTCGAAACCAGGAACTTGGTATCTCAATATTTTAACGTCAGAAAATTGCTCAGTTTGATATATAAATTGTTCAGTCATACTTTAAATATTGTTTTAACAGAAATAGAAGTCAATTCAACTAATACAGATGTATTTTTAATTACTATGTGATATCAACACTTATTAATCAAGGTTTTTTAAATCAAACTCTTCAATCAGATTCCATATGCCACTTGTAAGCTCTAGAGCATCATATGAAAAATCTGGCCCATAATATTCAAATTGATTCACATATCGTGGTTCAGATGGAGAAAGATGATCAAAAACCACCAAGCTAGCTCTTTCATGAAATTTCAATTTCATTTGAACTTGCTTAGAGTATTCAAAAATTACTCGGGATAAACGTTTCCCTCGCCAATTAATTACAGGAAAACCGAATTCAGGATCGCCAGTTTTTGAGAACCCTAAAGTTTCAATAACCTTCTTACTTGTTCTATCCTTATTGCCATCCCATCCAAGCAGTAGATACAATCTTTTCCCTTTGTGTTTAAAAGGTACAATCTGATAATATAAAGCTCCCAACCATTGATTCTTTGAAAGTTTGGCCGTCATACTTTCTTTTACATCACTATTATGATGTATCTGAAATAATTCAACCTTCCGTCCATTTTTTTTTAGAAAAAGAGAAAAATATCGATAACTTCCACTCTTAAGTATACAATTCCAAGTGAAAACTCTCAACTGTTGATCAGGCGAACTTACTTTCCCTAAATTTACAAGTCTATTAAATGGATAAGTGAAGCTCCCCTTTTTTCCAAGAGTCTTCTTTAAATCATCCATTATACTTTGAGAAATACTCAACTTCAGTGAATCAGTAGTAGCAACTCTTAAATTTTCAAATTTTGTATTTAGTTCTTGTTCCGAATTTTCAAATTTAGATTGAGCATTCGATCCGAGAAAGGAGAATGAAAATACACATAAAATAAGAAATCGATTCAAAGTCATGCCTTATATTTTTACTGCATCCATAGCCTGAATAAGAAGCTTACAAGCGTCATGAATCTCTTCATCAGTAATTACCAATGGAGGTGCAATACGGAATGCTCCTGGATAAAATAAGAATGGATCCATTACAACACCAAGCTCATAAGCATGCTTCATTATTTCAAGCATAACTTCTTGGCTTTCCACATTTACTGCGATAAAAAGGCCTTTGCTTCGAAAACCCTGAATTAGGGGATGATCCTTTAAAAGAGAAATAAACAACTCCCCTTTTCTTTGAACATCTTCAATAATTTTATCCTCGAGTAGAACTTCGAGTCCAGCTAAGGAAGCTGCACATGAAACAGGATGTCCTCCAAAGGTTGTAATGTGTCCCAACATCGGATTAGACTTAAAACTATCTAAAATCTCTTTCTTAGAGATAAAAGCACCTATCGGCATACCAGCACCCATTGCCTTGGCAAGGGTTAAAATATCAGGAACAACATTGAAATGCTCAAAAGCAAATAACTTACCTGTACGTCCAAATCCCATCTGAACCTCATCAAATATCAAAAGTGCACCTGTTTCGTCACAACGTTTACGAAGTGTATCAAGAAACTCCTGTGTAGGAATAATAAAACCAGCTTCTGATTGAATTGGCTCTAAAATAACACAAGCTGTTTTATCAGTTATATATTGAAGATCTTCAATATTATCGAATTCAATTTGACGAATATCTGGTAATAGAGGTCGATAAGCTCTCTTCATTTCTTCGTCGCCCAATACACTTAATGCACCATGAGTACTGCCATGATATGCATTATTAAAGTGGATGATTTCACTTCTTCCCGTATATCTTTTCGCTAATTTCATAGCACCCTCATTGGCTTCACTACCCGAATTCACAAAATATACAGAGTTTAATTTCTCTGGCAGGTTATCAGCCAAAAGCTTAGCCAACTTAACCTGTGGCGTTTCAATAAATTCGCCATAAACCATCAAGTGCATATACTTATCAACCTGATCCTTTACAGCTTGCTTCACCTTAGGGTGACCATGACCTAAATTACTTACAGAGACACCTGATACTAGATCAAGATATCTTTTCCCATCAGGGCTGTACATATATACACCTTCTGCTCTTTCAATTTCTAATGAAATTGGATAATCTGAGGTTGTCGCTACATGTTGTAGGAATAATTGTCGATTGGAAATCATAAACTAAAATTTAATAGACTACAAAAATCTTAAAAATTCTGACCAAAAAGAAATGATAGGTATAAAAATATCAGTAGAACTTATTATCTAATTTCAAAAGTAGAATCAAGAATACTTAGCTATTATGAGCTATGAATCAGATGAGTTGATAATAAAAAAAGGCTTGCTAATGCAAACCCTTTAGAATATATTATTTTTTTAAGACTATCGTGTCATCAAGTTGATGTCTCCCATCAACTTCTCACGGTAAGATTTACCGATAGGAATAGATTTGGATCCTCCATCTGTAGTAATAACTACTGAGTTATCTTCAATCATCTCAATTTTCTTTAGATTCACTACGTAAGAACGGTGAATTCTCGAGAACAAATGAGAAGGCATCTTATCTTCAATGGCTTTCATTGTAAAGTGGATTGTATACTTATCTGTAAATGTATTAATAACCACATAGTTTTCAAGAGCTTCAACCCAAAGAATATCATCATAATGAAGTCTCACTAAAGTAGAATTTCTCTTAATGAATATTTCATTCTTTTCAGGAGTAATTATTGTGGTGCCATTCTTCTCTACACGAGTATTAACTTTATTTACAGCCTTAAAAAAACGACTATAAGAAATTGGCTTCAATAAATAATCTGACACATCATACTCAAATGCCTCCAACGCATATTGCTCCTTGGACGAGATAATAATGACTTGAGGTGTTGTATTCAAACTATTTAAAAACTCCATACCAGTCATTTCAGGCATCTCAACATCAAGAAAAATCAAATCAATAGGATCATTTTTCTTAATTTCGTTTATAGCCTCGATCGCACTTGTATAAGAAGCAATAAGTGTAAGATAATCTGTTCTTTCGATATAACTTTCAATTACTTTTCTTGAAAGTTTATCGTCATCAATTACAACACAATTCATATGGTTAATTTTATTATATCAATTTTAAACTAAAAACTTAAGAATTTACGAACACTTAAATTTCCGTGACCAAATTTAATAATCTTTTCGTGAATGACGAAAAGAAAATCAATCTTACTAGCTAAACTTAACCAAATATTGTGAGAAAGTAAACAAATCAGTTCATTTTATTGTATTCCTTGAACTTTTTTGAAGCGATTAATCATTTTTTCTCCACTTTTAACCGATTTCAAACACCATTCTAGTTTCAGATCCAGTTTCTCGGTCTCTGTCAGTTCCCAATCGACATCAGAGCAACGAAGTGTTGAAGCCAAATGATTTAACACAAGTGATGCTGATACCGAGATATTAAAACTCTCGGTAAACCCATACATGGGAATTTTCACAAACTCATCAGCATTATCCAGAACAACATCTGACAGCCCAGTAAGTTCCGTTCCAAAGAAAAAAGCTGACTTCCCTTTTGTCAAATCAAAATCTGGAAGCAAAACATCATTCGTATGTGGACTTGTTGCAACAATTCTATACCCTTCTTTTTTCAAGCTGTTTATAGCATCAAGAGTATTCTCATCTTTTGAATTATATCTTTTTAAGTCAACCCACTTGGATGATCCCATTACAACATCCGGATTGAGTTCATACTCATTAGAATTTTCAATTACATGTAAATCTTGCACTCCAAAACAATCACAAGAACGCATAACTGCACTTGCATTTTGTGGCTGAAATATATTTTCAAGTACAACAGTTACATACCTTGTTCTTTCATTTACGTTTTTTTCTATCAACTTGATTCGATCTTCTTTCATCACAGTTTCTAAAAAACGAATCAAATCTTGTTTCTGCTTAAAATTCATATCTATAAAAATTAAAAATAGCGATAATCTAAAACTATCGCTATTTCAAACTTAGGCTAAAACCTAGCCCAAATGACAAAAAAAAAGGAGGTTAATACCCCCTTTTATTATTCCTTATTCTTAAATTATTGAATTACCTCAACAAGCTCAGAACCTGCTTTGAATTTAATAACTTTTTTAGCTGGAATATCAATTGGCTTACCTGTTTGAGGATTTCTTCCAGTTCTAGCTTCACGAGTTGAAACAGAGAATGAACCAAATCCGATAAGAGCAACTCTATCTTCACCTTTAAGGGCTTCAGAAGTTGTTTCGATAAAAGCATCAAGAGCTTTTTTTGCATCAGCTTTAGTTAAACCAGCCTTGTTAGCCATTGCTTCAATTAATTGAGCCTTATTCATAATTTATAAGTTTTTTGGGTTAATAAAAATGTATTTTTTATCTGAATCACACACAAATATAACGGTTTTCTTAAGCTTTGCAAATTTCAGAGCACAAAAAATTTATTTTTTTATGATTTTAAAGCATCAACATAATATATACCCACTAGCCCTATACACACTACTTTAGAGAATAAATCTGAATTATTATTTTAATTAATTGACACTTGCGTTAAATTACAACAGCTTTAAACAAAATCACCAAACATCTATTAACACATGATTTGTGACTGTAAATCAACGACTAAGAGGGTTTTCTAACAATTCTAATCCCAACAAAACAGATATATACATTGGAATTAAACTTAATAAGAACACTCAATATCTTCTGAATAGTAAAACTTACAAAATCAACTTAATTATAGATTTTCATTTAAGCCTAGTAATAAATCTTGTATACTCTTACAATTGGTCACTTTACCATTTTTATGGATTTGCCACTCCATACTTTCTTCAACTAAATGGATTGAGCAATTACCAGTTTTCTCACAAGTAACTTGATAACCTTCACGAGCAAGAGCTCTTTGAGTCCAAAATCCCATTACATCATTTCCTACCAACTGAATCTTTTGCTTTTTCTGATAGTTCATGATGAAATTTCCTGATTTTCTATCAAAATTGAATGATTTATTTTTGAAAGTCTCTTCAATACTACCTGAAAGAACTAAATCTTCAGGTGCACCAATTTTAAAATCATTATTCTTAGACATTAACCAAATAATATCAGCAGCTTGTAATGCCAAATCAAGCTCATGAGTTGATAATAAAATTGCTTTATCAGTCTCTTTAGCAAGATTTCTTAGCAAACGCATAATCTCGACCCTATTAGGTAGATCCAAATGAGCTGTAGGTTCATCTAACATGATAAGAGGTGTATCTTGAGCCAAGGCTTTAGCAATCATCACACGCTGCCTCTCACCATCACTCAACTGATTAATAAATTTATTAGCATACTGCCATAAACCAACTTGCTCAAGCGCCCACTTAATCATCGATTCATCTTTCTCTGACAGTCGTCCCATCCAAGAGGTATATGGATGTCTACCAAGAGATACAATATGGTATACAGATAAATTCCCGATTTGTAAGCGCTCTGTTAAAACGATACTAAGCAAACGTGCAATTTCACTAAAGTTACGTTCTCGGATAGGTATTCCCTCTACCAAGGTTCTACCCTTTAATGGAGCTTGTAAACCTGCTATAGTACGCATTAAGGTTGATTTTCCTGAACCATTAGGGCCCAACAAACAAACCAGCTCTCCCCTACGAACAGTTAAGTTAAGGTCAGATAGTAGACATAAATCTTCACCTCTCTTTTCCTTGTAGCCAATCGACAAGTCATTTGTTTCTAGTATGTCTTTAAAATAATTATTACTCACAATCAATATTCATTTCTTAGTAATAGATTTAAATTCTAAACTATTAGTAAACTGCTCATGAAAATGAAGCCTTAACGCTTCTACTTCTTACAATAACCCATATAACAACTGGCCCACCAAAAATTGCTGTCACAGAATTAATTGGAAGAGTCGTTTGATTTCCTGGAACTTGCGACAAAATATCACATACCAGCATTAATACTGCTCCAATAAGA
The DNA here is from genome assembly GCA_016744515.1 of Marinifilaceae bacterium. GTDB lineage: Bacteria > Bacteroidota > Bacteroidia > Bacteroidales > Marinifilaceae > Ancylomarina. The sequence goes on from JADGEF010000138.1 coordinate 7,103, forward strand.
ACTACAGCAGGTAATAAAACCTTATGACTAGCTGTACCAAAAATAGCTCTTGCCATATGTGGAACTGCAACACCGATAAAGGCAATTGGGCCTGCAAAGGCCGTTAAAGTTCCCGCAACCAAAGCAGTACTAATAATAACCCAAATTCGAGTTTTATTCACTGATATGCCAACTCCACGTGCGTAATTCTCACCCAACAACAATGCATCCATAGGCTTTATCAATACAAAAGATAATAACAAGCCTATAATAACTACTGGTGCCATCAATTGCATTTCATTCCAAGTCACACCACTTAAACTTCCAAAAGTCCAAACTATAAAACTTTGCAACTGCTCAGGATCACTAAAATACTGAAGAATATTAACCACAGCGCCTGTTATACTACCAAACATTATACCTATAATCAGCAAGGAAACACTATCAGAAATACGAATAGAAGCCATTCCAATAATCACAAATATAATTGAAGCACCAACTATAGCAGAAACAACAAGAGCCCAACTTCCTAGAAAACTATATATAACACCAAAAACTCCAGGCAATAAAACAGATGCCATAACCATTAAAGCGACTCCCAAACTAGCTCCCGAACTAATTCCCAATACATAAGGACCTGCCAGAGGGTTTCGAAACAATGTTTGCATCATTAATCCTGACACTGATAAACCTGCTCCCACAAGTATAGCGGTAATTGCTTTAGGTAATCTAAAATTAAGTATGATATAATTCCATGAAGTTTTTACATCCTCCCCCATCAGAATAGCCAAAACCTTTTCGCCTGGGATACTAACGCTTCCCAAAATAAGGTCAATAACTAAAAAAATAGCTATCAAGATAAAAAGACTACTAAACAGAATTATTTTTGTTTTATTTTGCATTTCAAGACTTCATTTTTTTTTCAAATTCACAATTATCCTACTCCAATTTCTGATAAAAGTACAACTCATAATCAGGAAACAATTCGGGATGTAAAACCTTAGCAACATCCTTCAATAATAAATCTGGTTGTATAACTCCTGATTCATAATAATCATTTGCACCCTTATCGTTTGTACGCTTAGTAACAGAATATACTTGCCCATCCTTATAGGCCTGGAACAGCGTATATCTTTCATCTAAGTCTTTCATTTCCTTTAGACTTTGGCAGTGTGCAGGTCCAAACCATATTTTAGAACCTGATTGCTTCTCTAGAACGACCTCGAAACTTAACGGAATACTTCCTTGAGTTGAATCTGAAAACCAACAGTACTCACCTTTAGCGTCGCGGAGTAATTGAGCTAAATAACTTTGTCCACCTGGCATATACCAGATACCCTTATAATGGTAGCCAGAGATAACATCAGGTTTATCATTAATATGAGTAATTTCTGACTTAACATTTGAATATCGATTTTCGAGATCTGTAAACAATTCGTCAGCCTTATTCTCCATATTAAAAAATGCAGCTATAAACTTAGACCACTCAGCACGTGCCAAAGGACTGCTTTCCATCCACTCAATATTAAAAGCAACAGGTAATCCTGCCTTTATAAGTTTAGTTTCTTCATTGGATATTTTCATAAATCCAGCAACCATAACAAGTTCTGGCGATAAATCTACGATTCTTTCAAAGTCTAAAGTTGTGTTATGCCCAACACCTATTACCTCTCCACTTTCAACTCTCTTAGAAAGACCTTCATTAAATACTTTATCAGGTAAAGAAACAGCAACAATACAGTCAGTAACACCTAAAAAATTTAATATTCCTATTTGTGTGCTTGACAGTGCAGCAATACTTCTAACAGGAACTTCGATTACCTGACCATCAGAAGGTAAGTTAATTTCTTCCTTCACACCTCGAGGAATAAGATAATATTTCTGGAAAATTTTTCCTTTATTCCATGGATCAAGAACAGAGAGTTCTTTATACCCTTCATGCAATTCGATTTTAAAGCCTTTAGCATGCTTGATATTTGATTTGAAATAGAAAGACGAATCAACCTGAACGTCTGAAACTACAGATTTAGAAACATGTTTCTTTTTTTTTGTGGATTTACCACAAGATAGAATTAGGAATAAACTAAGCATCACGCTTAGCAGCATTAATTGACGATTACCCATTACAATAAATTAGAATGGGAAGTAGAAAAGAAGATATAACCTAAGAGGTATTATCTCGTTACTCAACTCCCGAAGTTACGAATATAAATAATTTGAGGCAGGTCTTCTGGCTTATCCATTCAAACGCCTTCCCATTACACTCAACATGTTGAGATTCTAATAGTGGCTTTATCATTTGAATATTCAATTCGATAAATCGAACAGGATATACAGCTGCGGGAACAGCTCCGGCTTTAATCCGGATTCCCTTTTAATTCCTAAAGTTAGGAAACCTATTTGTCTGCAAATCTATGCAATATTTATAATAAAACTACAAAAGGATCATTGGGCTTTTCATAA
>JADGEF010000139.1 GCA_016744515.1 Marinifilaceae bacterium
CAGATTGTTGAAGGTAATGATGCTAAGATTTTGAGTCTTTACATTAAATCTTCTGAAACTTCTCGTAAAATTGAGCTAACCATAAAGGTTAATAAAACAAATTTGACTTCAATTATTCAGACCTTTCATCGTTATGACTATATTATTAAATCGTCACATTTGAGAGATGATGATATGCAAGATTTACTTTTTGATAGGTATAATTCTTTTATGAAATTTCTTAACACGTAGTTTTATGTGCTTCAAAAGCCACATAGTCTTGTTTGGCTTCTCTATTCTCTTATATTTGTGACTAAATAGTAATTATACGTTATTGTTGTTGTAAGATGTATGCTGAGCTTCTGCTCTATTCATTTATAATGAACATTTATTTTATTAAAAGATCATGAAAGTAGCCCTGTTTGGGAAGCAGTTTAGTGAAGAATTTCTAGATAGCTTTAAATTAATTTTAGATGAGTTTAATTCGGATAGAGTTGAACTTTGTATATATCGTCCATTTTATGATTTCGTTGTAAATAATCTAGGTTTTACCCCTAATGTGACTGAGTTTTTTTCAAAGCATTCAGATTTGGATAAGGAAGCTGATTATTTTTTCAGTATTGGAGGGGATGGTACTTTTTTAGATGCTGTGACTTTGGTTCAGGATTCAGGAATTCCAATCGTTGGTGTTAATAGCGGTCGCTTAGGTTTTATGGCAGACATTGCTCAAGATGAAATTCCAGCTGCAATTACAAATATTCTAAAAGGTAATTTCTCAATAGAAGAGAGAACCTTGCTAAAAGTACAAACGGGAGATAATGGTTTATTTAAGGATTTTAATTATGCTTTAAATGAATTCACCGTTCATAAAAAGGATTCCGCATCGATGATTACGATTCATACTTATATTGATGGAGAATATTTGAATTCTTATTGGGCAGATGGTTTAATCATTGCAACACCTACAGGATCTACTGCATATTCTTTGAGTGTAGGTGGTCCAATTTTGATACCAAACACACAAAACGTTGTTATTTCTCCAATATCCCCACATAATTTAACTGTAAGGCCAATTGTAGTTCCCAATCAGCAGGAAATTACTTTAAAAGTAGAAGGCCGAAGCGATAGCTATTTGGCATCATTGGATTCTAGGTCGGTTAGTTTTGGGGCGTTAAATGAATTAAAAATAAGTAAAGCTGACTTTAAAATTAAGGTGTTAAAATTAAACACGCACTCCTTTTATAATACGCTTCGCAATAAGCTAATGTGGGGTGTTGATAAGCGCAATTAGCTAGCTTTTAGTGGCTGATGAAAACATTTGTGAACTGCGGTTAATTTTTGTTAAGACCCGAGGTTTTTTCATATTATATGCTACTTTTGTAGCTTATGATTGAATAATATTCGATACTTAGCGAATCTTATGTTTTAATAAGAAGAATTAAGTTATATAAACGAGTTTTCATGTATAAATTTTTTTTAGGAATATTATTCTTTTTTGTTGGTCATGCCATATACGCTCAGAATTCTTCTGATGTTGGTATAATTGTAGGGACTAACTATTATTTGGGAGATATTAACCCTAAAAAGCAGCTTTACTCAAGTTCACCAACGCTTGGTTTCATGTACCGTTATAATATGGGACCACGATACGCTTTGAGAACGAGTTTAAGTTTTGGAAATTTAAAAGGTAATGATCTAGATTTCGATAATCAATATCAGCAATCAAGAGCGGCATCATTTGAAACAGAATTGGTTGATTTTTCCTTGCAATTGGAATTTAATTTTCAACCTTTCTTAGTACCATTGTCAAGTAGGGCAAAACGTTTTTCACCCTATATTACAAGCGGCGTGTCGTATATCTCATCTAGTAGTACGACTTCATCTTTTGCTATTCCAATGGGGATAGGCTGTAAATACTTAATAGCTAAACGATGGACTGCTGCAGTTGAATGGTCGTTTAAAAAGAGTTTTACCGATGATTTGGATGGATTAGAAGATCCAAATAAATTGAATATTGCTAATAAGTTTCACAATGATGATTGGATATCATTTTTAGGTGTAACCTTAACATTGCAGTTGTTTAACGATTTGCAATGTCATGCATATGATAGAATTGTAAAATAAGATATGTCGATTACAGATAAGATCATAAAAGATAGATTGCCTAAGCATATCGCTATTATCATGGATGGTAATGGAAGATGGGCAAAGGAGAGAGGTGAGCATCGTATTGTCGGTCATCAGAATGGGGTAGAAGCCGTTCGACAAACAGTTGAAGGTGCAGCCGAACTGGGTATATCTTATCTAACACTTTACGCATTTTCTACAGAGAATTGGAATCGTCCTAAGGACGAGGTTTTAAGCTTAATGTCATTGCTTGTTGATGCAATTGAGCATGAGACGCCAACTCTTATGAAGAACAATGTGAGATTGAAAGCAATTGGAGATCTAAGCTCTTTACCTGAAGAGGTAAAAACGAAATTAGATGGAACAATTGAAAAAACTGGAGTTAATACAGGATTAACTTTGGTATTGGCATTAAGCTATAGCGCACGATGGGAAATTGTTGATGCAGTAAAACAAATAGCTCTTAAAACAAAAAATGGCGAATTTTCAATTGAAGATATTGATGCTTCATTGTTTGAAAACCATCTTACAACAAAAGGGATTCCTGATCCTGAATTAGTAATTCGAACAAGTGGTGAATACCGAATTAGTAATTTTTTGTTGTGGCAAGTAGCCTACTCTGAATTCTATTTTGCAAAATTGTTTTGGCCTGACTTCAATAAAGAGGAGTTGTGTAAAGCAATTTTGGATTATCAAAATAGAGAAAGACGTTTTGGCAAAATTAGTGAGCAAGTAAATAATAAATAAGAATTAACTATTCAATTAGATAATGATTAAGCGATTAACTTTCCTCTTTTCTCTTCTTATAAGTTTAAGCACTTTTGCACAAGAAGCCGATACTATTTACAATCCTAATGTGGACTACGCTTCACCAAAAAAACTCGAAATTGGTGGAGTCACTGTTTCTGGAATTAAACATCTCGAAAGTGATGTGTTGAAACGTATAGCAGGTCTAAAAGTTGGTGAGGAAATTGATATTCCTGGTGAGAAAATTACTAAGGGTATTCAGAAGCTTTATAAGCAAGGTCTATTTTCTGATATTAACATTACAGCGACTAAGCTAATAGGTAAAAAAATATTCTTGAATATTCATCTTCAAGAGCGACCTCGATTATCTAGTGTTAATTATGGAGGGCTTTCAAAAAGTGAAACAACAAAGCTTAAGGAAAAGTTGAAGTTGATGAAAGGTATTCAGGTGACAGATTTCCTACTAAATAATACTGAAATTGTAGTAAAAGATTATTTTAAAGAAAAAGGCTACTATAATACAGATGTAAATATTGTTCAGCGTGATGCTATTGATGAGGAAAATAGTGTTGTAATAGATATTTTGGTTGATAGAAGCAATAAGATAAAAGTTCGTAATATTTTTATTGAAGGAAATAGCGCTTTTACTACTAAGAAGATTAAGAAATTTATAAAGAATACGAAGGAGAAGAAGTTGAAAAACTTCTTGAAATCATCTAAGTATATTGAGGAGAAATGGGACGAAGATAAATTGACCTTGATTGAGAAGTTTAATGAAAAAGGATTTCGTGATGCTTTAATTATTTCTGATAGTATTGTAGAAGTTGAGGATGATCGTGTAGATATTTATTTGAAGTATAAAGAAGGGAATTGTTATTATTTTAATGATGTCTCTTGGGTAGGTAATACAGTATACAACTCGTTTCGTCTAGATCAATATTTGAAACTTAAGAAAGGTGATACATATAATAAGACCTTATTAAATGAGAGACTGAGCACTGATGATGATGCTGTAAGTAATCTTTATTTAGATAATGGTTATTTGTTCTTTAATGTAAACCCAGTTGAAACAGTTGTCGGTACAGATTCGATTAATATTGAAATGCGAATTGTAGAAGGTAAGCAAGCTTATATTGATCGTGTGAACATTGTTGGTAACACTAAAACTCATGAACATGTTGCTCGACGTGAGCTGCATACTTATCCAGGGAATTTATTTAGTAAAAAAGATATTATCCGTTCTGTTCGAGAGTTGGCGCAACTAGGTCACTTCGACCCAGAAGCAATAAACCCAGATATTAAGCCTAAGCCAGAAAGTGGAAAAGTTGATATAACTTACGAACTAGAAGAAAAGGCTAATGACCAAATAGAACTTTCTGGAGGTTGGGGAGCTGGTATGATTATTGGTACTGTAGGTTTGAAATTTTCAAATTTTTCTATAAGAAATATTTTTAATAAAGAAGCGTGGAGTCCACTCCCAACAGGTGATGGTCAGACATTAAGTGTTAAAGCACAGACAAATGGTTCTTACTATAGTTCTTATAGTCTTTCATTCGTAGAGCCTTGGTTAGGTGGTAAAAAACCTACTTCATTGAGCACATCTTTTTATTATTCAAAGCAATCAGGATATAGTCGTTCATACAATCAATACAATAATAGGCAACCAAATTCAGATCAGCAGCAAGAAGTTATGGGTATGAGTGTTGGTTTAGCAAGACGATTAAAGTGGCCTGATGACTACTTTTCATTGTATAATGAAGTGAGTTATCAAAACTATCGCTTAAAAGATTGGAATTATTATCTAATTCATAATGGAACATCGAATAACTTTAGTTTTACAACAACTTTATCGAGGAGTTCAATTGATAATCCATTATATACTAGACATGGCTCTTCTTTTTCATTAAGTATGAAAATCACACCTCCCTATTCTTTGTTTGATGATGTGAATTATTCTCGACTGACGAATAGTGACAGAGATATGCAGACTAAGCATAAGTGGATAGAGTATCATAAGTGGGTATTTAAAGGGAAAATGTATTCACCTATTTTAAATTCAACGGATAAACTTGTTTTATATACAGGGGCTGAATTTGGTTACTTAGGTAATTACAATAAAAATAAGCGTTCACCTTTCGAAGGATTCGAAGTTGGTGGTGATGGAATGTCGGGATATTCTATGTATGGTAGTGATAATATTGGCTTGCGTGGATATGGTAATGGTTCTTTAACGCCAATTGCGGCAAATGGGCAGCGCTTAGGAGGTAATATCTATTCTAAATTTACAGCTGAAGTTCGTTATCCATTATCTCTAAGTCAATCGGCTACAATTTATGCTTTGGCATTTGCTGAAGCTGGTAATGCGTGGCATGAATTTGAAGATTTTCAACCGTTTAACGTTAAGCGTTCTGCTGGTATTGGTATGAGAATCTTTTTGCCTATGTTTGGACTACTTGGTATCGACTGGGCTTATGGATTTGATGAGGCATCAAGAGCTGGTGAGAATGGTAGTCAGTTTCATTTTGTAATAGGTCAGCAGTTTTAGTAAATTTTTAATGGTTATAAATTGTGGTGTACTTTATCCCTTTTAAATATTTATTTAGTAAATTCGGTACTTCCAAAACAAGATATAAGCTTTATTGTTTCTATTCATAACATCACTTAATCAAGAAATGCATGATGAAGTATTTAGTATGTGTATTAAGTTTTTTTCTGTTTAGTGTTTCAAGTCTAAATGCTCAACAGCAGAGGTATGGTTTTGTTGATACATCTTATATTCTAGATCATGTGCCTGATTATAAATCTGCGCAAGATCAATTAAATGAATTTTCAGCAAAATGGCAATCTGAGATAGAAGGTATATATAGAGAGGTTAAGAATTTACATGCTAAGTTGCGCAAGGATCAGGTGTTTTTATCTCCTGAATTGAGGTCAAAAAAAGAAAAGGAAATTCTTGAAAAAGAAGCTTTGGCTCAAAAATTGCAGAACAAGTACTTTGGAGAAGGTGGTGGTCTTTATAAAAAGAGACAAGATTTGGTTCGTCCAATACAGGATGATATCTATGAGGCAATTAAAGAGATTGCAAAAGCTGGGAATTACGGAATGATTATTGATAAAGCTAATGGACCAACAATCATTTATAGTAATAATAAATTCGACCTTAGTGATAAGGTACTTTATAAGTTAGGAATAAGAGTAAATAAACAATAAAACGATGAACTTGATTTTTGCAATCGAATGCTAAATTAACTTCATCTCTAAAAAGAAACAAAATGAAAAGAATTTTAAAAGTTACTTTATTAGCCGTAGTACTTTTGACTAGCGCAAATACTTTTGCTCAGACTCTTAAATTAGGCCATATTGATTCTTCTAAGCTTTTAGCTATTATGCCTGAGAGAGATGCTGCCCAAAAGCAAATTGAGACTCAAGCTAAAGAGTTTGAGGCGCAGATGAAAGCTATGCAAGCTGAATATCAAAAACTGTATCAAGCTTATATTGCTGAAAGAGAGACTTTATCTGAAGCTATTCGTGCAGATAGAGAGAAAGAAATTATGGATAAGGAAAATCGTATGAAACAATACGATCAGTTTGCCCAAGGCGGTATTCAGAAAGCAAAGCAAGATTTGTTAGAGCCAATTTTTAACAGGGCTTCAAAAGCTATTAAGGATGTTGGAGAAGAAAACGGTTTTACTTATATTATAGATTTAAGTACTGGTGTTGTCTTATTCAATTCTTCAGCTAGTATTGATATAATGCCACTTGTAAAAGCAAAGCTGGGTATTCAGTAGTACTGCTAGAGTAAGTAGATAAAATATTAGAAGGTAGGCTTAGTGATAAGTTCTACCTTTTTTTGTATCATTAGTAATGAATATTATTAAGAGTTTTGAATTAGATGAATGATAAATTGAACGATATGACTATAGTGAAACAACCTATTGGTGTTTTTGATTCTGGTTATGGAGGTTTAACAATTCTAGATGAACTGACAAAGTTAATGCCCGAATATGATTTTATTTATTTGGGGGATAACGCACGTGCACCATACGGAACGCGTTCTTTTGATGTTATTTATCAATATACACTTCAGGCAGTTGAAAAACTATTCTCAATGGGATGTCAGTTGATTATATTAGCTTGTAATACTGCATCTGCAAAAGCTTTAAGAACAATTCAGCAGCGTGACTTGCCTCTTATAGCCCCTGAAAGGCGTGTTTTAGGTGTTATTAGGCCATGTGTCGAAGAATTAGGTTTGCTGAGTCGTACAGAGCATATAGGTGTATTAGGAACATTAGGAACTGTTAGATCTGAGTCATACTTAATGGAAATTGCTAAGTTGCATCCAAACTTTACTGTTTCTCAAGAATCGTGTCCTACATGGGTTCCCTTAGTCGAAAATAGAGAGTATGATAATGAAGGAGGGAGATATTTTATTAAAAAGCATATCGAGTCATTATTATCGAAGGATGAAAAAATAGATTCAATTATTTTGGCTTGTACTCATTATCCAATTTTAAGTGAGGAGATCAAATCTATTTTGCCAGATCATATTCAGTTAATTCCACAAGGTAAGATCGTTGCTCGTAGTTTGAAGGACTACCTAAATAGACATCCAGAGATGGATCAAGTTTGTTCAAAAGCTGGAGAAGTCAAATTTTATACCACTGAATTTATTAGTGATTTCGAAGAAAAGGCAGGTGTTTTCTTAAAAAGAAACCTGAAAGCTGAACATATCACTTTAGATTAATAATTCGTGTGCGATTTTATGATTAAATCACACACGATTTAGCTTATCATCTATTCATACCAACTTGCATACATTGCATATGAGTTGGCAATTCGATTAATCTCTCCTTCAAGTAAGTCAGGACTAAGCTCTTTTATTTTTTTAGCTGGTGATCCTGCATATACGCTGCCAGACTCAACATGTGTCCCTTTTGTAACAACGGCGCCAGCAGCAATAATTGAATTTGATTCAATAATCGCATCATCAAGTACTACAGCCCCCATTCCAATCAGTACATTATCTTTAATTGTGCAACCATGTACAACGGCATTATGAGCGATTGATACATTATTGCCAATATTTGTTGGAGACTTCTGATAAGTAGCATGAATTGTTGCATTATCCTGAATATTTACATTGTTCCCAATTTTAATATAATGAACGTCACCTCGAAGCACAGCTCCGAACCAGATGCTGCATCCGTCACCCATTTCCACTTCTCCAATAACGCTAGCGTTTGGAGCTAAAAAACAATCTTTTCCGATTATAGGAGATTTTCCCTTTAAATCTATAATATAAGCCATGATATATTTCCTTGTTTAGTTCTTATTTAAATACAAATTTATAAAAAATAGATTTTAAAATTCTGTGCTAAATAAATATTTTTAAGTATGTATATCAATAGTTCGGCAAAGTCTTGTAAGCGCCTGATAATAAGCCTGTTCGTGATTTATTGCGTTTATCGCAATATTCTGACTATAAGTGGTTTGTAAATCAATCTCATGTCTTGATTCTCATATCTCACGATCTATCGGATACCATATGAGCGAGTATAATTTTGTAAGTATGGATATCTGAAATAATCATTGATGTAATTTATTCTTCTTAAGTCAAATTATGATAGAATTATTATGGTGATTCAGGATAGATTTAACTATTCATAGGTGATTTATATAGTTTTTTTTAACTCTTAGTTAGTTATTAAACTAGCCTGTTTTTCAGAAAACAAATTTGTTTTGTCGAATTTCATTCTATTTTATCTTATTTATAAAGTTTGCTTCTGAGAAATTGAGCGTTTGATTATTATGTTGTGTGAGTTTTGTTTTTGTGATTATTAATAAAATAGATATAGTGTGTCTTGTAGGTGACTTAGTAGTCTTTTTTACAGCTTTTTATCTAAAGTTTCCTAATAGGTAAGATGAGTGTCTTTAGTTAAGTTCTGTATTAGCTTACTTTGAAAGAATATGAAAAGTTTATTGTATTAATATGTAAAGCAGCTGTTTGCTTTATATCAATAATGTTATCGAAAAAGCTAAATATCTCTTGTTCTTTTAAGTTTTTTTTACACTTTTGGGTCCGCTAAAAATGAAAATCTCTTAATAAAATTTCTGACCCGACCGAAATCAGAAATCTTTTTAGGAGGTAGACTTTTATTTTATGCGAATAAAATTAATCAACCACTAACTAAAAATTCATGAAAAAACTATTTTCGATCGTGATCCTATGTCTTATAGGGTTGCAAGGCGTGCTAGCGCAAAGTAGAGAGATTTCAGGAATAGTTACATCAGCAGATGATGGGCTATCAATTCCAGGAGTTTCTGTAATTATTAAAGGTACCACAATCGGAACAACTACCGATTTTGATGGTAAGTACACAATTAGTGTAGAAGAAGAAGGGCAATTTCTTGTTTTCTCTTTTGTTGGAATGAGAAAACAAGAATTACCAGCCAATACAGATGTTATTAACTTAGTAATGGAATCTGAGTCTATTGG
>JADGEF010000140.1 GCA_016744515.1 Marinifilaceae bacterium
CTTGATATTTGGTTTGCGATCAAATTCGATCTTTACCAGCTTAAATTTAAGCTTTGTTTGCATTAGAGTAGTGTTTAGTTTGTTAATAAATATTAATAGGCTAGTGTTTGTTGATTTTATGTGGTTAATGTTGGTTTATCATTGATAAACGGACTTTTATTTGCCTATTTGTAATGGTTTCTAAAATTTGCATTTATAGTTTGTCTTAATTATAAAGTTTTAGATAAATTATTTGTTAGTGTTTTATGTTAGCTTATTGTCTGCAAATTAGTTACTTTTGTATCTCTTATGTGTTTTTTTTAAACTAAGGCTACATGAATCGTTTCTATCTGAAATTCTCTTTATTAATTTTTTGTTGTTGTTCGTTAAGTAGTTCCCTCTTGGCTCAGTCACCTTATAAAATGGGGGATTCATCTCCATCTGGTAATGTTCAAACAGGTGAAATATTTTATGATAGTGGAGGCTCTGGGGCTGATTATGATGATCACGAAGATGATGATATCACATTCAAATCTCCTGAGGGGACCGTTATTCGTATCATTTTTGAAGTGTTTGAGCTTGAACCTCATGGTAGTTGTGGTTATGATTGGTTAAAGATATTTGATGGTATCGATATTAGTGCAACTGAATTTGGGACTTATTGTGGAACCAATAGTCCGGGAACGATTACCTCAACTGGTAATAGTCTGACATTTCAATTTCATTCTGATTTTTCAGAGAGAAGGAGCGGGTGGAGAGCCAGAATTGAGCTTGTGTCGGATTCAGATCCATGTACTCCTATGGCAGGTTCTACAAATATTTGGTTGGAAGATTTCGAAGGAACGAATCAAGGTTGGACAACCAATAGAAATGGACAAGGAACAATCGGTGTGAGAACTTATCCGCAAAATGGTTCGGGAGGTCTTGGTATTATTGGTACTGATGTTGATAATATAGGGGAATGGCAATCTAATAGTATTGATATTTCTAATTACACTAATGTAAAAGTTTCTTTAGATATTGGTTCATGGGGTAATCAAATGGAAGATGTGGATTATATTGGAATTTACTATTCTGTTGATGGAGGAACTGATGTTGAATTTTCTAGTAACGGTTATTTAGTCAATGATATTACTCCTTCTGCATCTTGTGTTAATATTCCGGAGGGCAATTCTTTAGTAGTGAAAGTTTTAATGAGGAATACTTGGTCGAATGAATATTATTATATCGATAATATTGTCGTGTCTGGAGAAATAAAGAGTACAGACGCTGTAAGCTTAAGTGTTAGTCCTGCTTCTGTAGGAGAATATGACGGAACAGCAAATATTACTGCTTCTATATTTGAAGTTCAACCTTCAGAAGTAATTGTTCATCTAAGTTATTCAGGTGCAGATAATTCTAATTTTTCAGCACCTAATCAAATTATAATACCTGCTAATGTCACATCGGCAAGTGTTTCTTTTACTGCAATAGACAATGATATTTTAGATGGTGATAGGAATGTGTTGGTTGAAATCAGTTCGGTTAATAATGGTAGTGTAAATGGAACACAAGAAGAAACCATTACAATTGTTGATGATGAAGAAGTGTCTGAAATTGAAATCCCTTTTCAGCAGAGAACTTCTCAAAATACACCTGAGAAGAAAGTCTATAATGTGAAAGGTGATTTTACCATGATGGGGAATACGAACCTTACGTTACGTAATTATCGTGATGATCGTAATAATAGTAATTATGAGATGGTGTATGTTGATGTGGATTCAGATGCTTCAACATTTAATTCGTCTTCTGCAACTCTCGACTTTTCATCTGAAAATGGTGCAAAACCTCAATGTTCTAATATTATATATGCAGGATTATATTGGACAGGACGTGCTAATTCTGGTTCCATGACATTTAATGTTCGGAAGAATGGGGTCTGGAAAACATTTGATAAAAGGAAGGTGTTAATTAAGCATGCTGATGATTCAGGCTATCAGAGTGTAACGGCTAGAGATGACGATATTCATTATCCTGATGGTTCTGAATCAAATATTTATGCGGCTTATGCTGAGGTTACCGATTATGTACAAACAAATGGAATAGGAGAATATTTTGTTGCTGATATGGCATTAAGTGAAGGTGATGGTGGAGGCACTGGTTTTTGTGGTGGTTGGGGTTTAGTCGTAGTTTATGAGAACTCAAAAATGAAATGGCGCGATGTTACGCTTTATGATGGTTATGCTTATGTAAAATATCTTGGAGGAGCTAATACGTCTTATAATTTTCCAATATCAGGTTTTAATGCGGTTCAAAGTGGAGATGTGAATATTAAATTAGGTTTAATGGCCAGTGAGGGTGATGTTGGTATTTCAGGTGATTTTATTGAAATACAGAATGCAGCTAGAGATAATTGGACAAGATTGAGTCATGGTGGAAATACGACAACGAACTTTTTTAATAGTTCGATTGTTACTGGAGGAAATGATCGTAGTCCTAATCTGACTAATAATACAGGACTTGATATTTCTATGTTTGAGGTACCTAATGTTGGGAATTCAAATGTTGCTAATGGACAAACACGTACAAAGTTTAGATATGGAACCAGTAGAGATACATATGCTATTTTTGCTTTGGCAATGGCTGTGGATGCTTATGTTCCTGAAGCTGAGGCTACCAATGCCGTAATGAGCATTGGTGGAGAGCCTGTTGTTGATGGTTCTATGGTTTTGCCTGGGCAAGAGATCGTATATCAAATGGATATAAGAAATAGAGGGACTGAAGTTGTTAATGATGCTCGTTTGGTTTTGCCAATTCCGTATACCACAGAATATGTGACCTCATCAGCTGTTGTAACTTTCTCTCCTGCTGTAAATAATTTTTATTACGACCCATCGGAGGGGGCTACTGGTTCTATAGTATGGGAGATTGGTGATTTACCTGTCCCTTCGGAAGGTCCTGATAAAATTTTGGGAACACTGACTTATACTGTTAAAGTTACTGAGGATTGTTCTATTTTGGGAAACCCTAATTGTAATCCTTCTGTAGGTGTTGGTGGAGGGGGTGGTTCTACTGGTACAGGTGGTACTTCTGGAACATCAATTACGGGCTTTAGTATTATACAGGGGTATGAAACTTCGGGTGATTGTATTGGTGAGCCAATAGTTACTCCTATCGAAATACAAATTGATGCGGAAGATTTTGTTGCTAATCATTGTACTGTTCAGGAAATTAACTCAGGGCAAGAGTATTATTTCTGTAATTTAGGTGCCTCAGCATCTATAGCTATAGGAGAGGTTAGTGATAATTTTCCTACTGGTTGTCGTTTTTATGCTGATTATCCTGTTGTGGATGGTGTAACTGAGGAGTTTACGGTGTTTAACGATTTTTTAGCAGATATTGGAACCAAAACCTATTATGCAATCCCTCCTGGGTTTACTTCTTGTTATTATACATTTAAAATAATCGTTAAGGATATCAGTTCTGTACCATTGGTAAGTGATTTAGAAGAATGTGAAGGGGATTTAGCAGCAAAGCTGGTAGCCACTCCAAGCCTGGCTAGTTATAAGTTGTATTATTATACCGATGAAACTGGTGGTACCCCGCAGGTTAGTTTGGTTCCTAATACGGATGTTGTTGGAAATGTGACTTATTATGTGGCCGAAGGGGAATCAGCATCTTGTTTGAGCCCTAATCGTGTGCCTATAGTAGTAACCGTTAATCCAAGTCCAAGACCAATAGGAATCTTTTTTGAATAATTATCTTGAAACATCCTGATGACTTTACAAATATAATGATTGCTTATTGTTTTCTATATGACAGATAAATGAATCATTGAATCAAAATTTTCAAGATAAAATAAGTTTATTATCTTTTTGGAATCTTAATTTTAAATTATTGAATAATAATATAGACTATAATTAAATACTTCATGAAGAAAAATCGTATAAAATATCTCTTATTTCTTACTGTTTTTTTACTGTTTGCTAAATGTGTTCACAGTCAGGAAGTTATTTTGGCTAAATATCAGTTTGCTTCAAATGGAGATTTGAATCCAGACATTGGTGCTATTGGTTCGCCAAACATCTCTATAAGCTCGGGGAGTGGTTTTTCTTCTTGGAATGGGAACCCTCAGAGTAGTTTGTATGGGTATGGTGGAGATTATATTGAGCTTGTTATATCCGCTTTAGGGTACAAGGATATAAAAGTTGAATGGGATGGGTATAAACGTTTTAATGGGACTGGACAATGGAGGATGCGTCTCGATAGTGGTGGTGGTTACGGAGGATTCATATTTACCCAAGATTGTCCTCTTAGGTCTTGGGCTTCTGTTTCAGAATCATTAAATGCAGCATTTAATAATAATGGAAGTGTTAAAATTTGGATTGAAGCCAACGTAAATCAATATGTATATCTAGATAATTTAACTGTAAAAGGAACTCCTTTGGATAATATTCCTCCAGTTTTTCAGAACCCACAAGGTAATATAACTACATCTACCGATGCGGGCTTATGTGGAGCTGTGGTTAATTTTACAATCCCTATAGCTACAGATAATAATTTGGTGCCTAATGGTGCTATATCTGGATACTCGTATTTGGGGCAGTTAAATGGTCATTCGTATTATTACTCTAATAGATCAGTGAATGTTACAACTGCCATGCAAAATTCGATAAATGCGGGAGGACATTTGCTTGTAATAAATAGTCAAGCCGAGAATGATTGGATCGATAATAGGACTGGAGGGATATGGATCGGTTACAATGATGTTGCCAGTGAAGGCAATTTTGTTTGGGTGACGGGTGAGACTAATGGATATGAAAATTGGAATACTGGCGAACCTAATAATTCTAATGGAGAAGATTATACAGTAATGTATTCAAATGGCAGTTGGAACGATTTGCGAGGTACGAGAACCAGTAGGTATATTTTGGAGTTTCAGTCTGTTATTGTAACACAGACCGCAGGCTTACCGTCCGGATCTTTGTTCCCTGTTGGGACAACAACGAATACTTTTTTAGCAACAGATAATTCAGGAAATATGGCAACTCATAGTTTCGATGTTATCGTTACTGATAATTCTCCTCCAGTAATCTCTCGGCTTCAGGCTTCTTATTACGATGGAATAAACTTTGACATATTTAAGGAGATACTGAATGTTAATACTTTAAATTATTCGTGGGGATCAGGAGCTCCAGCATCTAGTTTGGTCGGAGTCGATGATTTTTCTATTCGTTTTAAAGGACATGTGCAGGCTCCTCAGACAGGTACTTATACTTTTTTTACGACTTCTGATGATGGTGTTCGTTTGTGGGTAGATGGGACAAGAATTGTGAATAATTGGACAAATCATGGACCAACGGTGAATTCGGGAACAATTCATCTAACAGCAGGCGTACTAACACCAATTACACTTGAGTTTTATGAGCGAGGTGGTGGGGCTGTTATTAAGTTAGAATGGTCTGGTCCAGGACTAAGTAGAGCATATGTGGCAGATTTGGGTGTTAGTACATGTAATGATTTAACTTTGGATATAAGTGCAACAGGGGCAGCGACTATTTTAGTCGATGATATTGATCCAGGATATACAGATCCTTGTGGTATTGCGACTCGAGTATTAAGTAAAACGAATTTTACCTGTAGCGATGCTGGTGACAATGCAGTTACTTTAACGGTAACCGATGTAAACAATAATAGTACTTCATGTGAGATTAATGTGAGTATTATAGGTACACCTGACAATAGTTTATCAATTACCGGTGATACTAAATGTGAAGGTGATGACGCGAATGTTTTGATCGAGAATAGTGAGAATGGAGTTGTTTATTCGTGTTATATAGGAGCGAGTCAAGTTGGAGGTGATATGAATGGCACAGGATCTGACTTAAATGTTATTATCCCAAGTGCTGATGTCTCTATTGGCAGTAATACTATAATTATAAAAGCTTCAAAGGGAGCTTGTGAGCTTAATTTAATTAATAATGCCACAGTTCTCATTAACCCAATTCCTAAGCCAATAGGTGTCTTTTATGATTGAAGATTGGTTCGTTTTTGTGAATTTTTGAGTTATTAATTTTATTGTATATCTTTATTTTGTTGCGTTTATTTTAGATTTATACAGGCTTGTTGTTTTTGTTACAGATGAGTCTATGAATCAAAATAATTTGGCTTAATGGCTTTATTCTATTGAATTAGAGTCATTTGTAATTCATTTTTTTTTATCTAGAATTGAGGTTATGACAAAATTATCAACAGGAAGCTCTACTTTAACTCTTCAATATCTTATTTTTGTTGCATTCTTCTTATTATCTCTTCCTGCTATAGCTCAGACAAATCATAACATGAGCAATTCAACAGTAACTGTTCAAGATGGCGATTATTTTTATGATAGTAGAGGTGCTAGTCAAGGGTATATGAATAATGAGGATTATGTGATGACTTTTAATGTGCCTTCAGGTTCAACCATTGATGTTGCTTTTGAATCGTTTTCTGTTGAGAATCACTCTAATTGCAATTACGATTGGTTGAAAATCTTTGATGGCTCGAATACTAGTTCTTCTTTATTAGGAACCTACTGTGGTACGAATTCTCCAGGTGTCGTTTCTTCGACAGGCGAGACTTTAACTTTTCAATGGTACTCTGATGGATCTGTTAGGAAAGCTGGCTGGAAAGCTTTGATTCAAGTTATTGCTGCATCGGAGCCACCAGTTATTGTTGCAACTGGAGATCAAGGCTTTTGTAATGGTGATCTAGCATTGGATGTTGTCGAGTCGATTTCAATCTCAGATCCCGATGATACTCAGATGGATGCTATGTCTGTTCAAATCTCTTCGGGATACGCAAATGGGGAAGATGTATTGTCGATAATTGGTTCGCACCCAAATATAACAAGTAGTTGGGATGCTACTTCTGGGAGATTAACATTAACAGGACCAGCTTTGCTTGCTGAATTTGAATCAGCAATATCTAGTGTTCAGTATTTTAATACTAGTGGCACGCCAACTTATGGAACAAGAGTATTTTCAATAACTTTAGAGCAGGCTAATTTTCTTTTGGAGAGCAATCACTTTTATGAGTTTATTTCTAATGTTGGAATTCATTGGGATGATGCAAGAGATGCTGCGGCTACTCGAACTTATTATGGCTTGCAGGGGTACTTAGCTACACTTTCCTCTCAAGCTGAATCCGATTTAGCTGGAGCACAAATTTCTGGAGCTGGTTGGCTTGGAGGTAGTGACGAAGATGTTGAGGGGGTTTGGAAATGGATGACTGGTCCAGAAACAGGTATCGTGTTTTGGAATGGTCTGTCTGGTGGAAGTTCCCCCAATTGGGCATTTTGGAATACAGGTGAGCCCAATAATGTAGGATCTGGAGGAGAAGATTATGCACATATTACAGATAATAGTGTAGGAATACCTGGTTCATGGAACGATCTTCCTATGGAAGGAGGCGGCGGAGCATACCAACCTAAAGGTTATGTTGTTGAATATGGTGGAACAACAGGTGATCCAGTCTTGCAAATATCTGCAACTACAAGTATTGAAGTAGGGATTACCCCTTTACCTGTAGGCTTATTTCATGATTAATATTAACAATAGTTCGGTAAGGTTTTATAAGTATTTGATAATAAGCCTGTTTGTGATTTATTGCGATTATTGCAATGTTCTGATTATAAGTGGTTTGTAAATCAATCTCATGTCTTGATTCTTATATCTCACGATCTATTGATTAAAGGATATTTATCAATTCTTTTAAATTATTAATTTCATAGGTCGTGATTTCCTGATGACTTGTTTTTTTAGGATTAAAGAAAATATTATCCATTCCAATGTCGTGAGCACCCTTTATGTCTGTCTTTAAATCATCACCTATCATTATACTATTATCGATTTTAGCTCCAGTTAAATTAAGAGCATACTCGAATATTTGCGGGTGTGGCTTATTTGCACCTGCATTTTCTGAAGTGATAACTTTTGTGAAATATAAGTCTAATTTCGAATTTTGAAGTTTTCGCCCTTGCACCTCATTAAAACCGTTGGTTATGATATGTAACTGATATTTTTTCGATTTCAGATATTCTAAGCAAAAATATGCGTTTGGAAAAATCTCAGTTTGTAATGGGCTAAGTTCAATGAATTCTCGAGCAATTTTTTTTGAGATTTCTAAGTCGTTTATTCCAGCTTCTTTAAGAGTGAGATAGAATCTACGATATGATAATTCTTCTTTTTTAATTCGATTTTGATAGTAAGCAATCCAAAGTTTTTTATTGTGATATTCATATCGATCTTTAAAAAAAAGGAAACTGCCGAAAGTGCTTTGTAAGCCAAAATCCCTATAAAGCTGTTCTAATGTTTTTTCTGAATTTTTATCGAAATCCCAAAGGGTTCTGTCTATATCGAAAAATATATGTTGATATTTCATGTGTCTATAATTTGATTTTAATTTGTTCCCAATTTTTTGGGAGAAGTTGCCATCTTATTTATCTCCTTCTGTTTGGGAAGGCTTGCTAATGGTTCGTTTCGTCTTAATGTTAGAATTTAGTCTAAAGATATTTTTTTTAAGTGATCTTTTTAGTTTGATTCTCTCTTTCTTAAGCGTTTTATGCATAATTTTCTTTTTGTTAATTCATGGCAATAACTTGTTGTTTTTTTTAATTCTGATTATCAATGAGTTGGGGTTGTTGTGTCGATTGTATTGGATAGTTGGTAATAAATAGCTTGTGAAATCAGACTAGTGACTAATTACTAGAAACGAACGTGTTGTTGTTATGGATGAATGTAGAAATAACATTGATAAGAGCTCTTTTTTTGCATTAGTGTTAAAAAAGTTTAATTTTGGACTGGTGAATACCAGTTTTACTTTAGTTTTGGCTGTAAGGCTAAATGGTATAATGCTGATGTATGTTGAGTTTGCGAATTTAGGGCTCAAAAGAAACAATAATCGGTATAATTTTTTTTGCTTAGAAAGATTTAACTTTAGTTATGGAGACCTTTGTTTGTTTACGATGTTGAAACTATATTGGTTAATTTTAATTTTGATTAATGTGCTGAAATTTAATTTCCATGATTGATATCTGTTGATGAACAGATTGCCTGTGAGTTTAGCAATGTTTATATTTGTCGTCACTATAATTTGAATTTAGAAAGAATATAAGATCTCTTAGTCTAATTAATGAATAGTTATAATGCATATTAGTTTGTATTTTATGTTATTTTATTTATATTGAACATGTCTTTACTGTAGGGAGATTGATAGATCTCTCATGAATTTTTGATAATAAAACGTTAGTATTTGATTAAAGCTATACACATTAAACTTCTACTATTATTTAGCCTGAGCATTCTGTTCGGGCATTCTT
>JADGEF010000229.1 GCA_016744515.1 Marinifilaceae bacterium
CAAAAAAAGGCCAGTGAAATAAATCACTGACCTTAGATCGTATAATTTTGTATTGATTCCTTATTGGAATTCTATTTGATTCGACGATTGTCTTTATCACTAAATCTGTACATCGTTAAATCGTATGATGGAATAGCTTTAACTTTTAATTTCACCTTGTAAGATGATTGCCATTTACGGCGTAAGGTTTTGAAGAAACCTTGATTGATGTATGCTGCAACAAAAGGATGAACCTTAAGTGTCATTTCTTTCTCTTTAGATCGTTCTACAATTGATGCTAATTGATCCTCAATCTGATCAGTAAGTAATACTGCTGGAGAAATTTCACCAGTGCCTTGGCAGGTTGGACACTTTTCTTGAACAGCAACATTCATTTCTGGACGAACACGCTGACGAGTGATCTGCATCAAACCAAACTTACTTAAAGGAAGAATATTGTGCTTGGTACGATCCTTAGCCATCATTTCTTTCATCTTCTCGAAAAGCTTATGACGGTTTTCAGCCGAATGCATATCGATAAAGTCGACAACGATAATACCACCCATATCACGAAGACGCAATTGGCGAGCACACTCTTCAGCTGCGGCTATGTTTACTTCAAGTGCATTAGTTTCTTGGTCGTTTCCAGCTTTTGATCTGTTTCCAGAGTTTACATCGATAACATGGAATGCCTCGGTGTGTTCAATAATAAGGTAAGCACCACTTTTAAACGAAACTGTTTTTCCGAATGATGATTTGATTTGTTTATCGATACCTAATTGATCAAAAATTGGGAGTTCACCTTTAACGTGTTTCACAATTTTCTCTTTTTCAGGAGCAATACTAGAGATATATTGTTTGATATCAGCAGCAGCAGCAGCATCGTTTACATGAATATTCTCGAATGATGAATTAAGAATATCACGAAGAATAGCTGTGGTACGATTCATCTCACCTAACACTAAACTCGGAGGTGTAATGTCACGAATGTTCAAAAATGAATCTTCCCAACGCTCAATTAGTCCACGAAGTTCTTTATCGAGTTCAGCAACACGTTTCCCTTCTGCAACAGTACGTACAATAACCCCATAATTCTTAGGCTTAATACTTTGTAACAACTGTTTTAAACGGCTTTTTTCTTCGGTAGATTTTAATTTCTGAGAAATAGATACTTTATCAGAAAAAGGCATTAAAACGATATTACGTCCAGCAAGTGAAATCTCCGAACATAAACGTGGCCCTTTGGTAGAAATAGGTTCTTTAGCGACCTGAACAAGAATGTATTGTCCTGATTTTAAAACATCAGTAATTTTACCATGTTTATCGATATCTGGCTCCAATTTCATTCTAGAAATTGACATGCCTTTACCCTTTCGAGCAATAGCTTGTTGCAAGAATTTATTTAATGTAAGAAACTGATGTCCTAAGTCAAGATAATGAAGGAAAGCATCCTTTTCGTATCCAACGTCCACAAAAGCAGCATTTAAACCAGGCATGATTTTTTTCACTTTACCTAGATAAATATCGCCTACCGCAAATTGCACATTGCTTTTTTCCTTGGAAACTTCGACCAATTGCTTGTTATCAAGCAAAGCAATCACAATTTCATTAGGTTGTACATCAATTACAAGTTCATTACTCACTTGAAAGCTCCTATATTAAATTCAAAAAAAATAATTCTTACAAATAGATAAACCTAAAGTACTAAAAAGTTCTTTAGGTTTATACATTATACTCTTACTAATAAGCGTGATAAGAATTATTTTTTCTTATGACGATTTTTTCTTAATCTCTTTTTACGCTTGTGCGTAGCCATCTTATGTCTTTTTCTCTTTTTTCCGCTTGGCATAACTTAATATATTAAAATTTGTTTTTAAAGTCTGAGACTACTTTACGTTTGTTTTTACTTTACTTACGAAAGTCTTCGCCGGTTTAAATGACGGGATAAAGTGCTCAGGAATAATAATAGTTGTGTTTTTAGAAATGTTTCTTGCAGTTTTCTCTGCTCTTTTCTTAACGATAAAACTTCCGAAACCTCTCAAATACACGTTCTTACCTTTAACAAGTGACCCTTTGATAGTATCCATGAAGGCCTCAACAGTTTTCTGTACTGTAATTTTCTCAATCCCCGTATTCTTAGAAATCTCGTTAACAATATCTGCTTTAGTCATCTCTTAAAAATTCTTTAATTATCAATTATATACAACAGTTTTTTCTCAAAATCAGACTGCAAATATATATGATTTCTCTTTATTAAAGAAATC
>JADGEF010000141.1 GCA_016744515.1 Marinifilaceae bacterium
TTTAAACCTACACAACCACTCATATTTAATCGTCTTAAAAAAGCTTTCAGCTACAGCATTATCCCAGCAATTCCCTTTCCTACTCATACTTTGTGTTATTTTTCTATTGAAAGAAAAAAGAAACACTAAAATTTGAAAAAAGATATTAAGAATATCTTGTGGACTTGCCCCGAGGATTATTTAATCTTTAATTTCAACTTTGAATGTAAAATACTTTTGTGTGGTATAGCTAAATAGAATTGCAATAAGCGTAGTGACGATTTTCGATGGTGTTGGGTACCATCCACAGACTTCAACAAAGAGTTTTAGGAAAACATAGTTCAGAAGAACACTTCCCATTATACTTAGTCCATATCTAAAGAACTGAATGCGCTTACGTAGAAATGAACCTGGAAAGCTGATGTATTTAGCGAGTATAAATCCAATAGGGAAAGTTATAACGAAGGACATGATAAAGGCGGCTATATGCGGTGATATGCTTACAAATCCCAAATCAAGAAGCTCTTTATTCAGTACAAAATTATAGAATATGAAGAATAGAAAAATATCTAAGGCTGTATTTGCGCCCCCAGTTGCCGCATACTTAAAAGTCTGTACAGGCATAAAGCTCTTAAAAGGTGGGTAAAACCACAGAATAATCTTTTCTATTAATCTTATAAGTGCGTAAAATAACTTCATCTCTATAATTTGGAAGCAAATATATGATTTTCAATCTTAATTTCTGATGCTGATAAAATATGATTTGATTGAATTTTATTTCTTTTAATCATATAAATAGATCACAATGGCTCGTGAAGATGTGATGTAAGTAGTTCGTATGTAGAGATGTAGTAATGAGTAGATTTAGGTAGTATTTACTAAAAAACGAGCTAAATTTGCTTAGCTCGTTTTTTTAGTAAACCCTATATAGTATTGTGCTGTCTTAAATAAATAGGTTAACGTTTGATTGTTCAGCTTCTTCAAGGTAAGTGGCAACACCACCAATTTCAACACCTTCAAGTAATTCTGCAGCATCAACTCCCATCACATCCATAGACATTTGGCAAGCAATCATGTTAACGCCATTGTCCATTGCTGTTTTCAATAAATCCTCAAGAGAGTCAACCTTTTTCGAAGCCATTCTCTTCTTCATCATCTTAGAACCCATGCCCATCATGTGCATTTTCGATAGCTTAAGATTACCCGCATCACTAGCCATCATTTTACCGAACATTTTGCCCATTAAGTCTTTCTCAACACGAGGCTTGTCTGTTTTCTTAATCACATTTAGTCCCCAAAACGTAAAGAATAGGGTTACCTTGCTACCTGTAGCAGCAGCACCGTTTGCAATAACCAGTGAAGCTAAAGCTCGATCCATATCGTCGGAGAAAACCACCATGGTTTTGTTCTTTGGTAAAACCACATCCGAAGTCAGACAAGATTCGTTCTTCTTTTGCTTTTCGATAACTGCTGAGATAATTCCTTTTTCAGTATCGCAAGAAATCAATTTGTTTCCCGTCATATTACACCATGATGCTACATCCTTAGAGAAACCAGCATCAGTTACTTTTTGGCGTAGTCGTTGACCATCTTCAAGCTTATCAATTTCCTTTTTCAATTTGATGATAGGGCCAGGGCACTGCAAACCACAAGCATCAATCTCTATAGTTTTAATTTCTTTTTCCTCAACGTTTTTATCTTTACCACGATAGATGTGACCATCTTTAGCAATATAACTCGACTCAAAAATATCCTCGTTACTTTGTTTGCAGGTAGCGTGCTCGTAAGTTTTGTAACCACCACTTAGGTTTACAACATCTTTAAAGCCTCTTTGCATTAGAACTCTTGCTGCAAAGTAGCCACGTAGGCCAACACCACAATAAATGATAATCTTTTTGTCCTGAGGAATTTCATCTATACGCTCACGAATTTTATCTACTTCGATATTGATAGCACCTTCAATTTTCCCTAACTCAAACTCATCTGGTGTTCTCACATCCAAAATGAAGTTGTTTGGTGCATGTAGTTGGTGCAATTCATCCCAATGAATGATGTTGACCAAACCTTCGATAATATTACCTGCAGTAAAACCTGCTTGGTTCACTGGATCTTTGGCAGATGAATAAGGTGGGGCATAGGCATGCTCAATTTCCTGAAGATCGTAAATGCTCCCGTTATTTTTAAGTACGGTCGCGATAAGGTCTATACGCTTATCAACACCTACATAACCAATTATTTGTCCGCCGAAAAGTTTTCCCGTTTCCGGATCGAACATGATTTTGATTGTAGTAGGCATAGCGCCTGGGTAATAACCCGCATTCGATGCACCATGTGTAATATTTGAAATATATTTAATGCCTTCTTTCTTAAGAACTTTCTCAGCAAGTCCGGTTGATGCTACGGTAATATCGAATACTTTAGCGATAGCCGTTGCAATAGAGCCTTTATACTTTTTAGTATGCCCGTTCACCAAGTTATCCGCTAGCATACGTGCTTGCTTGTTTGCAGGGCCAGCAAGGTAAGCATTGGTATATTTCCCTGTTAATGGGTGAGGGAAGGCCATTGCATCGCCAAGAGCATAAACGTGCTCGTTACTTGTTTGTAGGTATTCGTTTACTTTAATACCCCCGTTTGGAGCTAATTCAAGACCTGCTTCTTTAATCAGTTTGGTTTCTGGGCGTACACCAATTGATAGAATAACCATATCGGCATCGATCTCACGCCCCGACTGCAAATGGATGTTTAGTTTATCGCCCTTGCGATTGAATTCAGATACACCATCTTTCAGATAGAACTCAACATTCTTGGTTTTTAGGTGCATATGTACCTCAGCAGCCATTTCGTAGTCAAGTGGTGTCATTACTTGATCTGCCATCTCAACAATGGTGACTAGCATTCCCATATGATGCAGGTTTTCTGCCATCTCAAGACCAATGAAACCTGCACCTACAACAACAGCTTTCTTAGGTTGATTTTTATCGTAGAACGATTTGATTTTATCAGTGTCTCTTACATTACGAACCGTAAAGATTGCATCATCTTTAATTCCAGGAATAGGTGGTTTAATTGGTTCTGCACCTGGCGAAACGATTAACTTATCGTATGTTTCTGTATAGGTCGTCTTGTTAAGTATATCCTTAACTTCTACTGATTTGTTCTCAGTATCAATACTAATAACTTCATTTTTAACACGAACTTCAACATTTAATCGAGCTTTAAAACTCTCTGGAGTTTGCAATAATAGCTTTTCTCTTTCAGTAATTATACCACCTACATAGTAGGGCAAACCGCAATTTGCATAAGAGATATGTTCTCCTCTTTCGAACATGATGATTTCTGCTGATTCGTCTATTCTTCTGAGACGTGCAGCGGTTGTTGCACCACCAGCTACACCTCCAACTATTAAATATTTTGTCATGGTATTATATTTTATACTACTCTGTTATATATGTAGATATCCATATGTTTGAAATGCAAATTTAATATATCATTCGATTTTGACAGCATGAAATGAGGGATTTGTAATATGTTGTATAATATGTTTGTGAACATATGTTCAAATTGGAAGATTGGCACGTCAATATTCATGGGGTGTGAGCCTTGTTTTGGCTTAAACGCATTAAGGAGTAGTATGCAAGTGTAAAAGAGATAGTTCTTAACAGATATTTCAGTGCAAACTTGATGGGGATTTATTTTGTTTTTTCTGCCCTCGCGCCGCTTTTATGAAACGTCAGTGAAACATTGAAACCCAACCGCACAAACAGCACATACCAATTTTGTCTTTAAGAATTTTGATTTTATAAGGTAAAACAAAATTGGTAAGAGCTGTTTTTTTGCCATCGCACCCACAATTAATTGATAATTATATCTTGATTTCTGAGATAAAAACATATATTAGCCACAAAATAATTTGAAAAAATGAATCGAATTAAAGAAGTGCTTGACGAAAAAGGCATTAAGCAAACGTGGCTGTCTGAGAAATTGGGAAAGAGTTACAATATGGTAAACTCTTACGTACAAAACAGACAGCAGCCAAGACTTGAAGTACTTTACGAGATAGCAAAAATATTGGATGTGAATCCTAAAGATTTATTGAAAGAAGATTAATGACAAAAGAAATACACATAGAAGAAAAACTGGTTAAGCAGCTCACCGATGAGCTTAAGTACACCTATCGACCTGATATAGTAGATAGAACTACGCTTGAACAGAACTTTAGGGCAAAGTTTGAAGCACTAAATCGTGTCCGTTTATCTGATAGTGAATTTTTACGACTTCGTGAAGACATTATTAAGTCAGATGTTTTTGCAGCTTCAAAACTTTTGCGTGAAAAACAATACTTCCAAAGAGAAGACGGAACAGCGCTACATTACACTTTGGTCAATATTAAAGACTGGTGTAAAAACGATTATGAAGTAATCCGTCAATTGCGCATTAATACAGAGAATAGTCATCAACGATACGATGTAATTCTATTGATTAATGGTTTGCCAGTAGTGCAAATAGAATTGAAAAAGCTGGATATTTCGCCAAGAAAAGCCATGCAGCAAATTGTCGATTACAAAAATGAAGCTGGTAATGGATATAGCAATTCACTATTGTGTTTTATGCAATTGTTTATCGTAAGTAATAAATCCAATACATATTATTTTGCCAATAACAAGAATCAACATTTTGCATTCAATGCCGATGAACAATTTTTGCCGATATATCAACTGGCAGACGAGGACAATAATAAAATAACCCACCTTGAACCTTTTACACAGCGGTTTCTTGCTAAGTGTACGCTTGGTGAAATGATTAGTAAATACATGGTACTGGTTGAAAGCGAACAAAAAATGCTTGTGATGCGACCTTACCAAATATATGCGGTAAAAGCTATTGTTGATAGTATTCATCAAAACCGTGGCAACGGATATATTTGGCATACCACAGGAAGCGGTAAAACATTAACTTCTTTTAAAGCCTCTACTCTACTAAAAGATAATCCCGACATTGAGAAATGTCTGTTTGTAGTTGACAGAAAAGACCTTGACCG
Source organism: Marinifilaceae bacterium (assembly GCA_016744515.1). Classification (GTDB taxonomy): domain Bacteria; phylum Bacteroidota; class Bacteroidia; order Bacteroidales; family Marinifilaceae; genus Ancylomarina. The sequence continues at coordinate 5,018 of JADGEF010000141.1, forward strand.
CCAAACACGAGAAGAGTTTAATAAATTTCAGGAAGGAAGTGTAGAAGCAAACACCAATACTGAAACTCTGGTTCGCCGTTTACTTTCTACAGATTATGCCGATAAAGTTATTGTAACAACAATTCAAAAGCTTGGCTTGGCATTGGATGGAACAAGCAAGCAGAACTATAAAGAACGTTTAGAGCCTTTGAGCGATAAACGCATTATTTTCATTTTTGATGAGTGCCACCGTTCACAATTCGGCGAAAATCACAAAGCCATTAAAGAGTTTTTTCCAAATGCTCAATTATTCGGATTTACGGGTACACCTATATTTCCTGAAAACTCAACATACAAAATCAGGGAAGATAGAAGCGAAACATATAAAACCACGCAATCAATTTTTGAAAACGAACTACCTACCTATACCATTACAAATGCTATAGAAGATAGAAATGTATTAAAATTTCATATTGATTATTTCAAAGGTAAAGGCGAAGAAAATCCAAAAGCAGGTGAGCCAATCGCACAACAAGCGGTGGTTGAAGCAATCATTGACAAGCATGATTCCGCTACAAATTCAAGGCGTTTCAATGCGATAATGGCAACCTCATCTATCAACGATGCTATAAAATATTATCAACTTTTCAAGGAAATACAACAACAGAAACTTGCCCTGAGCGAAGTCGAAGGGAAGGTTTATGCTCCGCTAAATATTACCTGTGTATTTTCTCCACCTGCCCAATTAATTGCTAAAGAAGGAGACCAGAAAAGTCAAAAAAATGCAGCTGATATAAAGCAATTACAAGATGATTTGGAACAAGAAAGATATGATAACCAAACAAATCCTGAGGAAAAGAAAAAAGCACTAATAGAAATCATATCCGACTATAATAACCAATTCAAAACAGCACATTCTATCAATGAATTTGATAGCTACTATCAGGATGTGCAAAGACGAATCAAAGAACAGAAATACAGCAAAAAGGAAGTTCATCCTAAAAATAAAATAGATATTACCATTGTTGTAGATATGTTGCTTACAGGTTTCGATTCAAAATATTTGAACACACTGTATGTTGACAAAAAGCTTAAATACCATGGACTGATACAGGCTTTTTCTCGTACCAATCGTGTGTTGAACGACACCAAACCTTACGGTAATATCTTAGATTTTCGTTCACAACAGGAAGCCGTAAATCAGGCTATCACTCTATTCTCTGGTAAAAAGGATGATACAGCAGTTAAAGTTTGGTTAGTTGACCCTGCACCAGTTGTAATTAAAGAATACCAAAAAGCAGTTGAAACGCTTGGTATTTTTATGGAGGATAACAATTTGGTAAATGAACCTCAGGAAGTATATAACCTAAAAGGAGATGCTGCTCGTATTGCTTTTGTAAAAAACTTTAAGGAAGTACAACGTTTAAAAACACAACTTGACCAATACACGGATTTAGAAGAAGAGCAAAAAGAAAAAATAGAAGCTATTTTACCAAAAGAAAGCTTATTGGAATTTAGAAGCTCATATATTGAAACGGCTAAACAATTAAGGGAAATTCAGCAAACAGAAGGAGACGAAGCTCCATCCGAGATTCAGCAACTCGATTTTGAATTTGTTCTCTTTGCCTCAGCAGTTATCGACTACGATTATATTCTAAATCTGATTGCCGACAATACGCAACAAAAGCCGACTAAGCAAAAAATGACGAAAGGCGAAGTTATTCGTTTGCTATGTGCTAATTCCAACATGATGGATGAGCAGGAAGATTTAACAGACTTTATCAATAGTTTAGATTGGTCAAAAGGCTATGATGTGGATACTCTACATGAGATGTTTGAAACTTTTAGAGTTGAGAAATATGAAAAAGAATTGGCTGTTATTTCTAAAAAACATGGATTACAAACGGCAAACATTAAAGCTTTTGTAGAAGATATAATTAACCGAATGATTTTTGACGGCGAAAAACTGACCGACCTAATGGAACCATTAGATTTAGGTTGGAAGCAACGCAGTAAAGCCGAAACTGCCTTAATGGATGACTTAGTACCCGAATTAAAAAAACTAGCCCAAGGGCGTGAAATATCAGGACTAGCAGCTTATGAATGATAGGATGAAACAGCAAAATAAAATACAATTATACAACGATGCTCAAATAAGAACACTCTGGAATAGTGACCAGGAAAAATGGTACATCTCTATTGTTGATGTTATTGCTGTACTTACCGATAGTAAAAATCCACAAGTATATTGGAGAGTGCTAAAAAAGAGATTGTTGAAAGAAGGCAACCAAACCGTTACAAATTGTAACGCTTTGAAAATGCTTGCTGCCGATGGTAAAATGCGTAAGACAGATGTAGCAGACACCGAGCAGTTATTTCGTTTAATACAGTCTGTTCCATCGCCCAAAGCAGAACCCTTTAAACTATGGTTGGCACAAGTCGCAGCAGAACGTTTAGACGAAATGCAAGACCCCGAATTATCCATAGATAGAGCACTAAACCAATACCTAGAGCTGGGATATTCCGAAAATTGGATTAACCAACGCCTTAAAAGTATTGAGGTACGCAAAGAACTGACCGACGAATGGAAAAAACGAGGACTCAAAGAAGGCATTCAGTTTGCTACACTTACCAATATTATTACAAAAGCCTGGGCAGATAAAACCACCAAAGAATATAAAATACTAAAAGGCTTGAAAAAAGAGAACCTTAGAGATAACATGACCAATACCGAGCTTATTCTTAATATGCTTGCCGAAGCCTCTGCAAAAGATATTTCGGAAGCCGTACAACCAGAAAATTTTGAGCAAAGCAAACAAGTAGCCAAACAAGGAGGAAACGTTGCCAAAGTGGCTCGTGAAGAGCTTGAAGCAAAAACAGGTAAAAAAGTAGTAAGCCCACTTAATGCAAAAAATATTTTGGACGGTAAAAGCACCAAACAATTAAAGGATAATAGCGATGAAGAAAAGTAGTTTAATACCAGACTTGCGGTTTCCTGTATTTGTAGAGGATGGGGAGTGGATTTTGGAACCTTTAAGAGATGTATATTCTTTTAAGATTACGAATTCTTTTTCCAGAGATAAATTAAACTATGAGAGGGGAACTGTAAAGAATATTCATTACGGTGATATTCATACTAAATTCTCAACACTTTTTAATATTACAAAAGAAACAGTACCGTATATAAACACAGATGTTTCAATTGAGAGAATTGATAAAGACAACTATTGTGTAGAAGGGGATGTGATTTTTGCAGATGCTTCTGAGGACTTGGAAGATGTTGGTAAAAGCATTGAAATTGTAAATTTAAATGATGAACAATTACTAGCTGGATTACACACTTTTCTTGCAAGGCAAATTGAACCAAAACTTATTATCGGATTTGGAGGATATTTATTTAAGTCAAATAGCATTCGAACTCAGATAAAGAGAGAATCACAAGGAGCTAAAGTTTTAGGTATTTCAAAGGGGAGAATTTCTGACGTAATGATATATTACCCTAAAAGCCCCAAAGAACAAAAAAAAATAGCCGCTTGCCTCTCATCTTTAGATGACCTAATAAAATCCCATAACCAAAAACTGGAAACTCTAAAAAATCACAAAAAAGGCTTAATGCAAAACCTTTTCCCACAAAAGGGCGAGAAAGTACCTAAACTTCGCTTTATTGAGTTTGAGAATTATGGGGAGTGGGAAGAAGCAAAATTAGGTGATAAAGAAGTTGCTTATTTTGTGAATTCTAAAATTGATAGTGAACAATTAATCGTAAATAATTATATCAGTACAAATAACATGCAGCCTGATTACTCAGGAATAGCAAAAGCATCAAAGCTACCAACAATTGGCAGGGTTACTGAATTCAATGTTGGAGATATATTAATCTCCAATATTCGACCATATTTGAAAAAAGTATGGAAAGCAAATATAAAGGGGGGCGCTTCTAATGATGTGCTTGTTTTTCGTTCTGGTTCAAGAGTTAAAAGTGATTTTCTTGAATTCATATTAAAAAATGATTCTTTCATTAATTATGTAATGGAGAGCGCTAAAGGAGTAAAAATGCCTCGTGGAGACAAAGATGCAATGTTGAAATATTCAATTAAAATTCCACAACCAATCGAACAACAAAAAATAGCTTCTACTCTATCTGTCCTAGACGAATTAATAGTAGCAAAAACTGAAAAGGCAGAACAATTAAAAGCTCATAAAAAAGGATTAATGCAAGGCCTATTTCCAAAAAAAGAAACAGGGGCCTAGCCCTAAAAATCTTCGTAGAACCATGACAAAACAATAAACAAAGGG
>JADGEF010000142.1 GCA_016744515.1 Marinifilaceae bacterium
CAATTCTGTATTGAAATCTGTATCTGCAGTATGAATAAATCCTAGGCGTTGCCCACTTAAACCTATCGACTTACTAAAACTTTCTACAATAATAATATTCTCAAATTCAAGCAGATCTTGATAGAACTGGTCTTCCTGATCACAGAAAATACGACGATAGGGACAATCGATAATAACGCTTGTCCCGTTTTCGTTAAGAACTTTAATTATTTTTAATAACTCAGCGTCTTCAATTTTATTGCCAATCGGATTGTTTGGATCGCAAATAATAACAGCTGAGTTTTTAATTTCATCTAGTCGATTCAGTAAATTCTCAAAATTGCTGTAAGAGCCAGGTTCGATATTACGAATGGTCATTACCTGAAAATAAGAACCCCAGTAGAATTCCGGTAATAGTATCTGATCAACATCAAGTGTTTGGAATACCAAATCAAGAGCTGACATGCCACCACCGCTAACACTGATATTCGAAATAGAGCTCTTATTATCGAAATAATGCTTGTTTATTGCTTCTCGAAGTTCATGTCTGCCCTGTGAAGGAGGATAAACTTGCATGGCGTTATTGTTGAAATCCATTTGGTTAACGATTGTATCCAAATCGATATTACAAACTGCATTTACACCACGATTAAGTAGTAAATATTCTTCTCCTGTCTCTAAACTCTCTTTCCTAATTCTTTCCCCGATACCAACAATGGCCGAATATTTAGCTCCACTTTTTCGTATTTGCATAGGTATATCTGATATTTTAGGCTTTGTGAAAATTCTTATTTAGAATAATTCAAATATAAGAATATCTCTTGTTATAAAGGCAATAGATTGTGAGATATGAGAATCGAAATGTGAGATTGATTTGTGAGCCATTTATGTTTAAAACATGAGTGTGGTGGGACTGGCTTAAGACAAACTCGTTATAAGATATATGTAAAAGCTCACAGAACTATTGAAGAGAGTATTCATAATTGTTTTAACAAGTAAGTTGGACTATTTATTCTGGTCTATTCTTTCCATTAATGGAAAATGAATAATGCCCCAAAACAGAGTCTTGAGGCATTACGTATAATATTTTGATGTTTAAATCTTTAATCTATCGGTCAAGAATTAAAACATATAATCCCAAACAGGAAGCTGAATAGGTTTGCTATCAAGAGCTTTGATAGCCTTTTCGTTTAAATATTTCTTGTTGATTACCACACGGAACATATACTCGCTAAACCACTCATCAGTGAAAGTTAGGTAGCCATTATGTCCTGAAGTCGTTCCCCAAGAATTTTCGAATTCCCATTTAACTGGCTTTTCATTCTCATCCACATCAACACCAATTAGAGTCATTGCATGAGAAGAACCTGATTGACGAGTTAGGATTCTAGCTTTTTTGTCCATATCGAACTCAACTCCAAAAAGCGATGAATAATCGTATGTGTTTATGTCCATAACACCTGCTTTACGGTTGTGCTGTTTTCCTACATCACAAGAAGCATACATTGCTTGGTTGTTCTTGATAGAAGCCATTGCAAATGTCTTAATCTCATCGTTGGGTAGGTTTAAATATGTCCAGTTGATTCCTTCAGCTACGTTACGATAGTTTTTGATTTCGTATACTTTGTAAAACTCACGAGTTGGATCATTCATAATCATCACCATTTCGTCCTTAGCAAATTCAGGAGCTATAAGAGTCATGAATTCTAGAGGTGTGTATTTTTTAGCTTCGCTGATTTTGCCATCTGCATCTTTGTATCTCCAAGTAAATTCTAATGGAGGTTGTCCTAAGGCAAGAGCCAAAATACGGTATACATCTTTCAATGCATTTACTTTAGCTGCTTCTACTTTCTTAGTATTAGCTTTTTTAGCTGATAGCTGACGAATTTTGTAAGCTTCACCTCTCAATTTCTCATTAACGATACGGTTTAGCTGTCCTGTGTTATTTGAAATAGTTGTTTCTGGCATAACATCAGTAGGAACAACACCGTATTTTTTTGCAACATTAAAAAATGAATTCCAAACGCCACCGTCACCAATAGGGCTACTTAGGTAACGAACAACTTCTCTGTTGCTCATATCCTTATCTGCAGTAGCAATAATATTTTCTAAGAATAGGTTCGACTTTTCGAATATATCCCAGAAATAGGTGTAGTTATGCGAAAAATCAAATGATTTAAGATTTAAATCTTTAATGACGTTTGGACGAATTGTGTTCATAGATGTAAACATCCAACAACGACCTGATTTCTGTTGGTTGGTAATTCCTTTTACGGCAACTCTGTACTTAAAAAAGTGATCTGTTACGCCTACTTTATTTCTGTTTAGTGCGAGTTCGCGAATGCTTTTGCTGTTTGTAATAGCATTCTGAATCGCTTGTGTTGAAGCGTCAGTCTTAAAACTATTGCGAATCTCGTTAAGAGTTTTGCTGTCAATAGCACCCTTAGTTTGTGCCATGCTAGTACCTGCTATAGCTAGAGCTAAAACAGGAAGCATTAAAAATTTAAAATTCATGTTTATGATTTTGGTTGTCAATTCTAATGAGTACAAACTTAATAAATCTATGGAATTTTAGATAAAATGATTTACTACTAGAGAGCAGTTTTTTGAGAAAATATAGAAGAAGAGCTTATGGTTTTATCTTCTTTTCGCGATGTACTAGCCTAATACCTTCGAAAAAGTCAACAAGTTTACGAAGTAAGTCAGCCCAAAGAGTTAGAAAGAGGAAAGCTGTTCCTAACCAAATAATCATAAGATTAAACCAATATGTATCAATATAATGATTCCAAATCCTTTTTACTGGAGCGTAGAAGTGTGCACGGCCAAAGCGAGAATCAGGATACATGAATATTGGATCTTTTTTTTGAATAAGGCTTTTATTGACCTCAATCATTTTATTGACTTCGGTTCTGTTCAAAACCAAATCAGCTAAGGCTTGATTGTAATAGTTTTGCTTGAAATTATAAACGCCATCACGACCTAGTGAATCAACTAATCTTGAATATTGAAAATCTTTCTTGTAACCCGATTCGCTATTTACACCCATAAAATGAAGCTTAATGCCATCCAAGTATTGTCTCGTTTTTTCAAGAATATCTAAATTAAAATCAAGGGTATTCAGTTTTTTAAGATTGGAGAATGGTTCAAATCCAGCTTCTTCAGTTAATTGAGTAATTTCATTTCTGAGAAGATCGAAATGATTTTTCGTTTCTACAGAGTTCTTCTCAAATTCAATATTTCTTTCACAATCTATAAGAATAGATTCTATTTTAGGGATTAGGAATGAGCTTGTAAAGGCGGCATCACTAACTCCTTTTTCGAAATCGAAGAAGTGTTTTTCGAATTTATTATCCTTAAACTGAGTAACAGCCATTGCCTCGTAAGCCCATCGAGTCGCCATTAAATCACCTATGATTGGTACATATACCTTATTGGTAATTCCACTATGAAGATCATCAAACTTAATCATTGCTCCACCCAAAAGAAGTTGTGGAACCAATATTAATGGTATGAGAATGTAGATTGTAATGACAGAATTCAAACCTGACGAAATATTTAAACCTATCATGTTTGAATAGCAAGATGTCGTAAATAGAATGAGCCAAAAAGTCATTGTCATTCCCTGAACTTCGAGAACATAGTTGCCCAGAAGAACGAAGGTTAAACTTTGTATGGCTGAGAGCATAAACAGGAAAGTGATTTTCGAAAAGAGGTAAGCATTCCTAGATAAGTTTAGAAATTTTTCACGTTGAAGAATCTTTTTATCACGAATAATTTCTTCAGCACTTACACTTAATCCGATAAACATGGAAACAACCACAGCCATAAATAAAAATACGGGATAGTTCTTATTTTCACCAAACACGTAACCACTTGCCGAAGTGTATTTGGTGAAAAAACCTAAGATAAAAGCCAAAAGAGGTGCTTCAAATAGGTTTATAATTAGATATTGTTTGTTTGTTAGTTTGGATAAGAAGTTTCTAATCCAAAAAATAGAAAATTGCTTTGTCTTACTTGGGATCTTAAAGTTGCTTTTTGGTAAACTGCTTTTTGAACTTACAGGTTCAACAGGTTTATCGATGTTTTTTCGGTATTTCTCGTTCCAAATTTTAGGGCTTATTCTTCGTTCGCGTGTCGGTTTTCCGTTTTCGTCAATTTTACGAGTTTCTACAATTTGAAGAATTTGCTCTGGGTTTACATTCCCACAGGTTACACACTCACTCTCTGCAGCGTTAACTTGTGAGTTTTGTGTTTTAAAATATACGATTGAATCAATAGGGTTACCTGTGTAAATAGGGTAACCACCTTTATCCATAATCCAAAGTTTGTCGAACATTTTAAAAATCTCCGATGAGGGTTGATGGATATTAGCAATAACAAGTTTCCCTTTGAGGGTTTGTTGTTTAAGTAAGTTCATAATCATCTCCGAATCGGTAGATGATAAACCAGATGTAGGTTCGTCAACCAATAGGATAGAAGGTTCGCGCATAAGCTCCAAACCAATATTCAATCGCTTACGTTGGCCACCACTTATGAATTTATTGAGAGGGTTACCTACTTTCAAATTTCGTACTTCGTAAAGAGCAAGGTCGTGGAGTAGGCGATGAACTGTTTTTAGAATTTGACGTTCGGTAAATTCTTTAAAACAAAGCTTTGCATTATAATAGAGGTTCTGTAAAACCGACAGTTCTTCTATTAAAAGGTCATCTTGTGGTACAAAACCAATCAATCCTTGAATGGTAGTTTTATTTTTATGTATTTCAAAATCGTTAATGAAAATATCACCACTGTTTAGAGGTAAATTCCCATTTAATACATTTAGAAGAGTTGATTTTCCAACACCGCTACCTCCCATAATACCAATAAGCTGTCCACTTTTTTCAGAAATGTTGAAATTATGGATGCCATTGTGAGAATTCCTAAATTTAAATATGGCATTTTTCACTGTAAAGACGATGTTCTCCTGATTATCTTCCTTAAGAAAAATACTTGCTAGATCAGAATAATATATGGATTTGATGTTTGGTCCTTTTATGATTGAACCATGTTTCAGTCTGTAGCTTTGTCCTTTTAGAATCTTATTTCCCTCAATATATAAGTTAAGTTCACCAAGGTATCTAAATACGATGAGGTTTGCTGATGGAAAATAAAGGGTGATGAGTTTGCCATACAGATTTTCGCAGTAGAGATGTTTTGTTTTATCAGTATTCACCTTCTGATCTTTCTTCATAAACCAAGAAAGGTTTTCAGACCATTCAGTAATCTGATTGTTTATGATCAGAAACTTACTCTTATCGTAATCATCTAGGTAATCTTCTCCAACTATAAATACTATTGCATTTAGAAACTCATTGCGCTTAATTTTGAAGTTTTCTGCAACGATACTGATGAATTCAAATTCACTTTCACTAACAATTGCATCTTCGTAAATAAATTCTAACAAACGAATTAAAACGATAATTCGCTCTTCTTGAATTAACTCGGAACGAATTCTGATACATACATTTGCAGCCTCTGATAGAGAAATGATATTGGCTGTTTTTTCATGTATACTCGATTGGTATTCCATTTCTCTATGGTAAAATTCATAGTAGTTTTGGAATAAATTCATGTATTCAACTTCGTCTTTTTCACTAACGTAACGCTTTAGAAAGTTGTCTACGATATCCTTCCCTTTGTTAGAAACGCCTTCTTCCTTGGCATTTGCTACAATGGCAAAAAGGTGCATCAGCGCATTTAGTATCGATTCTCCCATTTGAAGAGTTGAATTATAAAATTAAATTTAAGGTTCAGAATAACTTAAATTGTATTTGTAGAACAAATCTAAAAATACAATTTATTTATCAAAAACATGAACAGCCTAGAGAAAACAACAGGGCAAACGCATCAGTTTTCTTTTAGATATCCGATAATTTTCTCTAAATAAGCTTTATCCAAAGCTGCCCCCAATCTCTTCCTCTTCATACTTGCTTTTTCCGTTTCTCTACTTGCTTTAATATACCTTTGGGTTTCAATTCTTTTTATTTTTCTCTTATCTGAGTTTCTAATTCCTTTTTCTGTTGATATTTAAGAAATCTGAATTTCTCAGAACAATTTTCGAGTGTTTATCGAGAAGTCTAAGATTTGAAGCAATTCTGTCCTAATATATTGACACCTGAACAATTCTAAAGTTAGCTTTTAAATGGATAAAAATAGCTTAGAATGGCAACGTCCAAAATTGATGAGAGAAAGAAGACTTGAAAAATAATTTAATTTTTTTGCAACATTTTAAAACCCGACATGGTCTAATGAGCAAAACACATTGAAAAACTAAAAAATAGAAATATGAATTTAGACGAGGTAATAATGACAGCTGTGATATTTTTTGGCATCATCACTTTCTTCAAAATCATGTCTTCTCATTTCCTGAAGCGTAAAATCATTAAAGCTGGGCATTTCGATAAGGCTGAGATTTTAGGGCAGAACACTGAAGTAGAAGTGAAAAAACAGATACAGTACGATCAGTATCCTGCTTTGAAGTGGGGGTTAGTAGCATTCTTTGCTGGTGTAGGGTTTGTGACTATGGAGATATTGGGACTACATTATCCGGAGTTTAAACACTATAAAAGTGCCATGCCTTATGGTGTATTCTTTGTTTCAGTATCCATAGGATTCCTGTTGTACTATGCTGTTATGAGCAAAAAGATGAAAGAATAGTCGCAGCTTATTAAAATACAGAATAAACCCTCTCAAAATATATTTTTGAGAGGGTTTATTTTTGGCTTTAGACGTTATAAGATGATTTATAGGTTTTTGATTTGAAAAAATGTAGCTTTATTGAAGTCTTAATTTAATTGTTTGCCTTTAGAACAAATAGTTTATCATTTTAGATACTCGTATAAAAAATCATACCTTTGTAATATGAGACAAGAAGTAAATGTAAGTGCTGATATGTTAACTTGGGCCATAGCCCGAGCAGGGTATCAATTGCATGAATTTACTGAAAAAGTTCCAAAGGTAAGTGAATGGATTGAAGGTAAGAAAAAACCAACAGTTAAACAGTTGGAGAATTTTTCCAAAAAAGTACATCTCCCTTTTGGATATTTGTTTTTATCTGAACCTCCAACTGAGAAATTACCTATTCCTTTTTTTCGTAGTAATGGTGATGATATAGATAAGGTAAGTGTAAATGTTTACGATACTATTTTATTAATTCAGCAAAGACAAGATTGGTTAAGGGATTATTTCAATGAAAATGGTTTCGATAGACTTTCTTTTGTTGGGAAATTTAACCAAAGTAACACGGTTGATGAGGTAGTTGAAGATATGAGAAACTTGCTTGGTCTAACAGAAAGCTGGGCGAGTGAATTTAAGACTTGGGAAAAAGCTCTGTCTTATTTGGTCGAGGTAATTGAAGATAGTGGTATTATTACAATTTTTAATGGAGTTGTTGAGAATAATACTAGTAGGCCAATAAATGTGGATGATTGCCGTGGGTTTGTACTCGTTGATGACCTAGTACCTTTTATGTTTGTAAATAATGCTGATGGGAAATCTGCTCAAATGTTTACAATACTTCATGAGTTAGCTCATATTTGGACAGGGCAAAGTGCAGGGTTTGATTTTAGAAAAATACAACCAGCCAATGATCCAAGTGAAATCTTTTGTGATAAAATTGCAGCTGAATTTTTAGTTCCTAAAAATGCTTTTAATAAATTTTGGGTTACTTCCCCAAATATTCAAAAGGCTTCTAAATATTTTAAAGTAAGTGAAATTGTAATTGCCAGAAGAGCTTTAGATACTGGGAAAATATCTAGAGGGGATTTTTTTGATTTTTATGAAGGTTATAAAAAAAGAGAGTTTATAAAGAAAGGAAATAGAAGCTCTGGTGGTGACTTTTATGCTACAGCGAGGAAAAGACTTAGTATTACTTTTGCTTCCCATATTAACCGTGCGGTAAAATCTGATCAATTATTATATCGTGATGCATATAAGTTAACGAGTATGAAAGGTGATACTTTCGAAAAATTTTTCACTAAATACTTATAGGTTATATGGCGATTTATATAGTAGATAGTAACTTTTTTATTCAAGCTCATAGAGCTATATATCCTTTAGATATAGCAACTGGTTTTTGGAACAAAGTAAAGCAACTGGCAGAAAACGGTACTATAATAAGTATTGATAAAGTAAAGGATGAATTATATGATAAGAATGATGATCTCGAAGAATGGTGTCGAGATAACTTGCCTGATAATTTCTTTAAAGATTCATCGGAAGTAATTCTAGAATATACTCAAGTCTGTTCTTGGGCAACATCGCTTAATGGTCATTATTTACCAAATGCTATAAATGAGTTTCTTGATTCAGAAGAAGCTGATGCCTTCCTAATTGCATATAGTTTAGCTGATAAACTTGAGAGGATTATTGTAACTCAAGAAATAAGTCAACCTGCAAGGAAAAATAAGATTAAAATTCCTGAACCATGTAATGCTTTAAATGTTAGATATCTTAATACAATAGAGATGTTTAGGCAAATTGGTGAAACATTTTAGGATTTCTTAGATTATTCTCCTCTCCAAATACATTTTTGAGAGGGTTTCTTATTTCAACTAAAAACAATGTCCATTTTCATCTATTAGTTTTTTAGCAATAATTCTACGTGATATTTTACTATCTAAACCACTATGTTTGGTAAAACGTTTAATGCCTAGTAACATCATTCTCAATTCATCGCTCGATGCAAATGAGTTGAGAGCATCTTTGGCATTTTTGTGAATACGATCAGCAGCATCGTAAATGAAAACTTCGACCATAGCAATATGTTCTTTATACTTCTCAGCAGTATCAGAAGCGATCAGTTTTTCAACTCTCAAAAGCATGGATTCAGACAAATAGCAATCCATGATGATATCTGAGATGTTCATTAATATTTCTTGCTCGTGACTTAACTTTGTCATGAATTTTTGTGCTGCTGCACCTGCAATTAGAAGAGCTATTTTCTTAAAATTAGCAACTAGCTTATCTTCTCTCACAAAAAGACTTTCGTCAATATCACCAAAATCAGGAATAGACATTAATTCTTTAGCTACAGCTTGTGATGCTGATAAGAGAGGGAGCTCATTCTTAAAGGCTTTTTTTAGAAGAAAATCAACAACCAACATACGGTTTATTTCGTTGGTTCCTTCAAAAATACGGTTGATACGAGAATCACGATAAGCTCTTTCCATTGGAGCCTCAGCCGAATAGCCCATCCCACCGTAAATTTGCACTCCCTCGTCAACTACAAAATCTAAA
>JADGEF010000143.1 GCA_016744515.1 Marinifilaceae bacterium
ATTATTTATTACGAAAAAAGTATAATCTCTAAATATTTTTTAAGTTTGTGCGCTCAAATTTCCACAATTAATGATTGAATTTCTAGATCGTGATATCATTGAAGGCTTGATAAGAGGAGATATGTCCTCTTTCAAAAAACTCTTCGATGCAAAGTATTCTTTGTTTTATACTTTTACTAAAGGCATGATTAAGAATGCTTGGTTGGCAGAAGATATTACGCAAAATATATTTATGAAAGTATGGATTAATCGGGAAAAACTAAACCCTGATCAGTCTTTGCACAATTATTTGTATATCCTAACAAAAAATGAAATTCGTGATCATTTTAGGCTAAAATCAAACTTGAATCATCAAAAAATACGAGAAGAAGATAAATCATTTACAGAAGATTTTGAGGGCACAATTGATGTTGAGATAATGACCCAAAAGGTAACTGAAATTGTAATACATATGCCCAAGCAGCGTCAAAGAGTTTACTTGATGAGTCGAGAAGAGATGATGTCGAATAATGAAATTGCAAAAAAACTAAACCTCTCGGTTCGCACAGTAGAAAGACATATATTATTAGCATTAAAAGATATTAGAAAATTTCTTCCTGCTTTCTATCTTTTCCTATTTTTAGTGTTTGATTCTTAACTAAACATTCTAATTTATCAATTTTCGTAAGTTTATTTCATTTAATTTTCTCACTATAATTCTATACGTTCCCTTCTTAGTGAAAATAAATTTGTTTTTTTTCAACAGCTTACAACACTTGCTAAGTATTTAATTTTCAAAAGATACTACAAGTCTTATCACCTATTCATCTGTTACAGATGGTTATGTTTTTAAAAAAAACACAAAACGCATTGCGTAGTTCATGCCATTGCTTCGTTCTATTTATAGTGAAACTATAAGTTGGCCACTTTTTTTAAACAACATGACAAAGGATCAATTACAAAATTATTTTTATAATACCTGTTCTAAGCAACACGCAAACGATGTAGAACTGTGGCTTGCCAATATTAAAGACGATAGTTCTGAGGACTTATTGCTTAAAGAGGTGCTAAATGAAACAAAGGCGAATAAAGATGAATATTTGGTGAAAAGAGCGTTTGGAAAATTTAAAAGAAACACTCAATCTTATAAAAATAAGGAGTCTAAGAAAAATACTATTATTCAACAACTGGGATTCTTATATAAAGTTGCAGCAGCTGTGCTTCTTCTACCCTTAATAATTACCGCAGCCTATTTCTATGTTGAGAAAAACAATCCTAAAGAATGGATTGAAGAGTATGTGCCTTATGGGCAAAGCAAGATGATCTGTTTATCCGATAGTTCAAAAATATGGCTTAATGCCGGCACCAAGCTTATTTATCCTAAAAAATTCAACAACTCCATTCGTCAAGTTTATCTTTCAGGTGAAGCTTATGCTGAGATTAGCAAAGATAAAACTCGCCCTTTTGTACTATCCGCTGGAGAGGTGTCGGTAGAGGTTCTTGGGACAAAATTCAATGTAAAATCATACAGTGAGGATTCACAAATTGCCGTTTCGTTAATGGAAGGGGCCGTAAGGATGAATGCTAATTATAAAGGGATATTAAAGACAAAATTATTGAAACCTGGTGAAATTGTGAAATTTACCAAGAGTACTGGGGAATTGGAGAAAGATCAATTTGCAATCCCAAGTCGTAATCAATGGTATAATGGTAAAGGATTTTATTTTATCGATGAGTCTTTAGCCGAAATAACCACATTGCTTGAGCGCTATTTTGATGTACGTATTAATATCGAAAATAATTCTTTGAAAAAAGAACGTTTTTACTCTGTATTTGTTAATAATGAAAGTTTAGAGGAAATATTATCGGCCTTAAATATTAATGGTAAAATGAAAATAAGGTATAATGCTAACATAATTTATATAAATAAAAATGAATAAAACCTATTTGTAACTAAAACTAAAGAATGCCAATGGACGTGGTATATTAAAAAAAAGGTAGAGAATGTACTAGATTCTCCACCTAAATTTTTCAGTTTAATTTCAAGAAATTGACAAACCAAAAAACATTACAAGAATATGAATTTAAATTCAAGAAATCTTAATCTAGCGCGACTAAGATTAAAAAAATTAACAATAATCTTGATTATAGCGTTGTTTGGAGGTATTACACCAGTATTTTCACAAAAGATATCGGTTGACTTTGAGAACGTAACACTAAAACAAGCTGTTGAAGTTCTACAAACAAAATACTTCTATTCATTTTCTATGAACATAAAAAACATAGATTTGAATAAGCGTATTAATTACAAGGCTAAAGATGTTGAATTAACAGATGTCGTTAATAAAATATTTAAAGATCAAGGGCTTACTTGCATTGTTAAAGATAAGATTATTAACATTGTAAAAAGCGATAAGAATTCTGATAATCAGAATGAACCATCAAAAGATATTACTTTAAAAGGTAAGGTTCTTGATGAAAATAGTGAACCTATTATTGGGGCATCTGTTGTAATAAAAGGAACAACAATAGGAACCATTACAAATCTAGATGGGGATTTTGAGATTAAGGTAAATACAGCACAATCTGTATTGGTATCTTTTATTGGTTATGACACACAAGAATTCGTGGTTGGCGACATAAGATCATTAAATATAGCTCTTGTTCCTTCTATGGTTGGCTTGAATGAGGTTGTTGTAACAGCTTTAGGGATTAAACGCTCAAAAAAGACGTTAAGTTACAATGTGCAGGATTTTAAATCAAATGAATTAACAACAGTTAAAGATGCCAACTTGATGAATTCCCTAACTGGGAAAATAGCAGGTGTAAATATTAATGCATCGTCATCAGGTACTGGAGGAGCTACTCGTGTTGTAATGAGAGGTGTGAAATCAATTTCGGCTAATAATAATGCTTTATATGTAATTGATGGTGTACCCATTTTTAATAGTAATAATGGAGCAACCACAGGAGAGTATTCTTTACAGCCTGGCGGCGAAGGTATTTCAGATATAAATCCAGAAGATATTGAAAGTCTTTCAGTATTAAGTGGTCCAGCTGCGGCAGCATTGTATGGCTCAAGTGCAGCGCAAGGGGTTATCATGATTACCACAAAAAAAGGTAAAGCAGGTGATCTTAAATTATCTGTATCTAATAGTACAACATTTTCATCACCTTTTATAATGCCCGATTTCCAGAATGTATATGGAAACAAACCTGGGGAATTTAAGAGTTGGGGTGATAAATTAGATACGCCTTCTTCTTTTAATCCTGAGAAATTTTTTAATACAGGATTCAATACACAAACAAATGTATCCTTATCAATTGGAAACGAAAAGAACCAGACTTATATGTCACTTGGTACAACTAATTCGGAAGGATTGATAACAAATAATGAATACAATAGATACAATTTTACATTTCGAAATACAACTAATTTTTTAAATGATAAATTGTTACTCGATGTTGGGTTGAGTTATATTATGCAGGATCATCAAAATTTAATGGCACAAGGGGAATATTGGAATCCATTGATTACAACTTATTTATTTCCACGTGGAGAAAATTTTGATGACGTAAGGTTGTTTGAGAGGTTTGATGAAGGTCGTCAAATTTACACACAACACTGGCCATGGGGACTTAAACAAAACCCATATTGGATTGCTAATAGAAATGTTCGCAGTACCAAAAAACATCGTTATATGATGAATGCAAGTTTAAAATATAAGATGGCAGATTGGATTAATGTGGCTGGGCGAGTGCGTATCGATAATTCGATAAGCGATAACGAAGATAAGCGCTATGCAAGTACATCGGGATTATTTTCTGGACCTAAAGGATTTTATGGCTTTAGTAAAGGAGATCAAAAACAAGTATATGGCGACGTAATTATAAATATTAATAAGGATTTCGAAGATTTCTCCATTAATGCAAACGTTGGTGGTAGTGGAACCTATTTAAGTTCTAATACTATTGGCTATCAAGGAGCATTAAGAGATATGCCTAATTTATTTAATTATTATAATATCGATCCGGACGGACGTGATAGCTACCCTATTCAAGGCGGTTGGGAAGAAAGTACATTGTCTTTATTTATGAGTTCCGAAATTGGTTGGAAGAATTTACTATATCTGACTGTTACTGGTAGAAACGATTGGGCTTCAGCATTAGCTGAAACTGAAGAGAATTCATTCTTTTATCCTTCTGTCGGTTTATCAGGTATTGTATCCGAAATGGTGGATTTACCTAAAGCAATTTCTTATCTTAAAGTAAGAGGTTCATGGGCATCTGTTGGTTCGGCAATTTCAAGAGGATTGTCTCAACCAAGATATCGTTACGATGTAGCTACCAAAAAATGGGCGACTAATACATTCCGACCTTTAGGGAAGTTATATCCAGAACGAACCAATTCGTGGGAAACAGGATTAACAGCTAACTTATTTAAGAATAAACTTAATTTTGATGTAACGTATTATACCTCTAATACTAAAAAGCAGACATTTAACATTCCTGTATCAGCTTCTGGCGGTTATAGTTCTATGTATATTCAAGCTGGTAATGTTAGAAACTACGGAATGGAAGTAAGCTTAGGTGGTAATTTTAAAACAAACTCTTTCTCTTGGAAGCCTACCTTAACCTATAGCTTTAATCGTAACGAGATAATTGAATTGCTTGATAATTACGAAGATCCTTTGACTGACGAAGTTTATTCGTTAGACCAAATTTCGGTTGGCGGAATTGGTGCGGCTTCTATTATTTTGAAAAAAGGTGGAACAATGGGGGATTTATACGTAAGTACAGATCTTGAACGTGATGCTGAAGGAAATATTTGGATTGATCCAAGTACCAATAATGTAGTTAAAAAACAATTGAAAGATCCAGTTAAAGTAGGATCTGTTTTGCCAGATGGAAATTTAGGATTTAGAAATGATTTTAATTATAAAAACTTGAATTTCGGTTTTATGTTTTCTGCCCGTTTAGGGGGTGTGGTTGTGTCTCAAACACAAGCAACCTTAGATGAGTATGGTGTTTCAAAAACAACAGCCGAAGCACGTGAAAATGGTGGTATTTGGATTAATAATGGATACATCGATGCTGAAAAATACTACAACGAAATAGGTGGTAAAAACGGATTACTATCTCGCTACGTATATAGTGCTACCAATGTTCGTTTACAGGAAGCATATATCGGATTTAATATGCCAAAAAAATGGTTTAATGATAAATTTGATATCAACTGCTCAATTATTGGTCGTAATCTTCTAATGTTGTTTAATAAAGCTCCATTTGATCCAGAATCAACGCCCTCTACCGGTACTTTTATGCAGGGTATGGATTTATTTATGCAACCAAGTATGCAGAGTTATGGATTTAACGTAAAAGTGAATTTTTAATTAGATAAACTATGAAGATAGATATATTTAAAATAGCATTTCTGATAGCTGTTTTCTCAAGCTCACTAACATCATGTGATTTTGAGGAAATGAATGAACCTAAGTTTCAGGCTTCGGAGGAAGATATGACAGGAGATAACTTTAAACTGGGTGCCTTTTTTCCTCAGTTACAAGACATCGCTTTTCCTGCACAAGAGAATAACTACCAAATGAATGAAAATTTACTTGGTGATGTATATGGTAGATACATGATGACTACTAAGTCAGCATGGAATTCTAAAACATTCTCAGTTTACAAGGCTGCACCAAATTGGTATAGTGCTCCATTTAAAAGTACTATGACTGGTGTTTATACAGCATGGAACGAAATTAAAAAACAAACCAATGGTGAAGGAATCAATTTTGCCTGGGCACAAATTTTACGTGTTGCTGCCATGCAGCGTATAACTGATATGTACGGACCAATCCCTTACTCCAACGTAGAAAGTGGAGATCTAATGGTTTCATACGATAGTCAGGAAGACGCATATAAGAATATGTTTGTGGATTTAACTAAGGCTATTGATGTATTAACAACTTACGTATCTGCTAATCCTAATAGCAGAGCCATGAAGCAGTATGATGGAATATACGAAGGTGATTTTAGAGAATGGGTGAAATTTGCCAATTCATTAAAATTACGTATGGCGATGCGAATTCGATATGCTAATGCCGATTTAGCAAAAGAAATGGCTGAAGAGGCAGTTGGTCATATTATAGGAGCAATGACAGATAATAGCGATAATGCGAAATACAGTTATTCAAAAGGAAATCCTATTACGGTAATGTGGGATGCCTATCATGATACGCGTGCATGTGCTGATATTACGTCTTACATGCATGGTTTTAAAGATCCACGTATTTCTAAATACTTTCAGGAATCAACTATTAATGATGAAAAAGGTTATTTTGGTTTACGTTCTGGTATAGCAACAGTTAATGAAGACTGGGCTCGTCAGTATTCGTCACCAAATATTTTAAAATCAGATCCTTTAATGTGGATGAATGTAGCTGAGATAAGTCTATTACGTGCCGAGGGAGCTATTCTAGGTTGGAATATGTTAGGCGATGCTAAAGACTTATACGAAACTGGCATAAAACAATCATTCGATCAATGGGGAGCTAGTGGCTACAGCACATATATTGCTGATGATGCCAATACTCAGGCCGATTATAATGATCCTAATAATATCAAATCGACCTCAGCATTAAGTTCTATTACAATAAAATGGGATGACGCAGCTGATCTTGAAGCTAAGCTTGAACGAATTATTACTCAAAAATGGATTGCATTATATCCTATTGGACAAGAGGCATGGAGTGAATATCGTCGTACTAAATATCCCAAATTTTTTAAAGTTGCTCAACCAACATCTGTCGATTTAGTTGTTGCTAATCGAATTCCTTTTGCTTACGATGAATATCAGAATAATACTGAGAACATTAACAAAGCGGTAGGCTTATTAGGTGGCGATGATAATTACGAAACAAAGTTATGGTGGGACAAAAAATAATCAATTATTTTAATGATATTATTATGAATATAAAATTAAAGTATTTATTGTATTCATTCTCTTTTATGTTTGTGCTTATGTCTTGTAACGATTGGACAGACGTAGAACCAAAAGAAGAGTTTGATATGGATAACTCAAATAAAACAGAAGAATATTATCAAGCCTTACGAGATTACAAACAATCTGACCATGCAGTTACATTTGGATGGTTTGGTAATTGGAATGGTGTAGGTTCTTCACTAACATCAAGTATGGCAGGACTTCCCGATAGTGTCGATTTTGTTTCTATGTGGGGTTCTTGGAGAAATCCTTCTGAAATGCAACTTAAAGACTTGCGCTATGTGCAAAAATCTAAGGGTACAAAAGCCTTAATGGTATTTATTATTTCAAATATGGGTGAACAACTAACTCCTCCTGAATATGTGGAGAAAGGCGAAGCCGGTATTAAAGAATTCTGGGGTTGGGTGGATGATGATGATGTTGCTATTGAATCGGCTATCAGAAAATATGCCAATGCGATATGCGATACCATTAAAAAATATGACTACGATGGCTTTGACCTGGATTATGAACCTAACTATGGGCATTCTGGGAATATGTCTGCTCATCCTGATAGAATGCTAATTTGGTGTGACGAGATGAGTAAACACATAGGTCCTAAATCGGGAACGGATAAATTATTTGTTGTTGATGGTGAACCTCAATCAATGCCTTCGGCATCTGGTCCAATGTTCGATTATTTTATTGTTCAAGCCTATTGGTGTAGTTCTTATGCAGATCTTGATGGCAGATTAGATACGACGATAGAAAATTTCAAAGAGCATATGAGCCCTGAAGAGGTTGCCCAAAAATATTTAGTTACCGAGAATTTCGAATCACTTGCTTCTACTGGCGGTGTATCATATAGAACTAGAGATGGCAGATATGTACAATCTCTTGAGGGTATGGCACTATGGAATCCTATAATTAATGGAAAGAGTATAAGAAAAGCTGGAATAGGATCTTACCATATGGAATATGAATATAAAATTTCTGGTAAAAAAGGAACATATCCATTCTTACGTAAAGCTATTCAAATAATGAATCCTACAGTTCAATAAAAAATAATGTAATTATGAAAACAGGGAAAATAAAAAATCCTATATTTCTGCTGTATATTTTGCTGATATTTAATTTGGTTGGATGTAAAAAAGCAGACTATAGTACAGTTGACAACTCAGTATATATTTCTGAAGCAGAAAATGCTAATATAAAAAAGATTCAGCTGGATGATAAAGGAGGAGTAACTTCTTTAACTGTAAGATCATCTTCATTTTATGATGATGATGTAAACGTGAAAATTGGGGCAGCAACTGTTTCGGAGATAGATGCTTTTAACAAAAGAAATGGTACGAATTATATTGCCTTACCTGAGGATAATTATACCCTATCAGAAACTGATTTGGTTATTGAGAAAGGTAAAATTAGTGCACCTACGATTACTGTTAATTTAAAGCCCTTAACAGAAAAGCAAATTGATTCTGGAGATAAATTTGTATTGCCATTATCAATAATTTCGTCAGATGAGGAAACTTTGGAAAATGCTAAATGTATGTTTTATATTTTGGATCAGATAATTATAACTTCCGTTCCTAAAATTAAACAAGGCGACAATATCAAAATCATGTGTCCAGATTCTAATATAAAAACATTAAAATGGACCTTAGAATATAGGATAAATTCGGATTATTTGCCAACAAGTTCTACAGCACAAGGTTTGTTATATATTGGAGCAGGACCCGCAACCGAAATTTATCTACGCTTTGGCGATGCCGATGTTGCTGGAAATCGAATTATGATGAAAACACAAGGAGGCCAGTTTATTAGTAATAAAGATTTAAAAGCAAATACCTGGTATCATATGGCATGGGTGCACGATGGTAAAACCGTAAAATCCTATATTAATGGTGAATTTGATGCTCAAATGGATAGCCCAGGAAATATTAGTGAGTTAGGTGACGAAATGACCATTTTTTCAGGGTCAAGAAGTCAATATATGGGAAGTGAATTCCGTTTTTGGACTGTTGCCAGAACACAAAAACAGATTAAGGATAACATGTTCGGTGTTAATTCAAAAACTGATGGACTAGCTATTTATCTTAAACTTAATGAAGGTGTAGGAGATGTGTTTAAAGATTCGGCAGAGAAATATAACGTAACTGCT
>JADGEF010000144.1 GCA_016744515.1 Marinifilaceae bacterium
TATTAGAAGTCTAGGACAAATAGTGGCTATATGTGTTAATGTCTAGAGTCTCTAGTGATTTTTTGCAGAAAGAGTAAATAAATGCACTAGCTAATCGCGCATTGGTTACTAAAGGTACATTTAGGTCAATTGCTGCTCGTCTGATTTGATAGTCATTGTAAAGCTCATTTTCACTTAAGTTCTTTGGAATATTAATAACGAAATCAACCTCTTTACTTCTAATCAAATCTAAAGCAGTTTTTTCAGCTTTTTCATCTGGCCAAGCCACTGCCTCAATCTCAACACCATTCTCAGAAAGAAATTTCGCAGTACCGCGAGTCCCATAGATTTTGTAACCTTTCTCTTGTAGCATCTGAGTACTCTGAAGAAGCTCAATCTTCGAGCGAACAGGTCCACTACTAATCAATACACTCTTCTTCGGTATTCGATAACCGACTGATAGCATTGACTTTAGTATGGCATCGTAATAATCTGGCCCAATACAACCAACTTCACCTGTAGAAGCCATATCTACACCCAAAACAGGATCGGCTTTTGACAATCTGGAGAAGGAGAACTGTGAGGCTTTCACTCCAATATTTTCCAATTCGAACATAGATGGCATTTGTGTCGGAATGCTTCCATTTAGCATTGCTGTAGTAGCCAATTCTACAAAATTATAACCCATTACTTTCGAAACAAAAGGGAAACTTCGACTGGCTCTTACATTGCATTCGATCACCTTTATATCATTATCCTTTGCCAAGAGTTGCATATTAAATGGTCCAGTAATATTTAATGATTTGGCAATTTCACTTGCAATCTTTCTAATACGGCGAATCGTTTCAAAATACAATTTCTGTGGAGGGAATACCAAAGTAGCATCACCTGAATGAACACCAGCAAACTCAACATGTTCAGAGATCGCATCAATTAGAACTTCTCCATCTTTAGCGACCCCATCGAATTCGATTTCCTTAGCTTGTTGAATAAATTCACTCACTACCACAGGGTATTGTTTAGACACCAGTGTCGCCAAATTCAAGAAATGCTCCAACTCATTTTTATTAGATACCACATTCATAGCGGCACCTGACAGCACATAACTAGGACGAATAAGAACAGGGAAGTCAACTTCATCGATAAATGTATGTATAGCTCCAATACTACTCAATTCAGCCCATCTTGGTTGATCTACTCCAAGGTCATCAAGCATGGCAGAGAATGTTTTTCTATTTTCTGCTCTATCAATGCTCTCTGGTGATGTTCCCAAAACCTTTACCTCTGCATTGTGTAGACGCATTGAAAGGTTATTAGGTATTTGACCACCCACGGAAACGATAACGCCCTTAGGCTGCTCTAAATCTATAATATCAAGTACCCTTTCAAACGATAGTTCATCGAAGTATAATCGATCACAAACATCATAGTCTGTACTCACAGTTTCTGGATTGTAATTGATCATCACCGATCGGTAGCCCTCTTTCTTAACTCCACTTAAGGCATTCACACTACACCAGTCGAATTCAACACTTGAACCAATACGATATGCACCCGAACCAAGAACAATAACAGACTTATTGTCATTCTCATAAACCAAGTCATCTTCAGTTCCGCTATAAGTCAGATAAAGATAGTTGGTTTGAGCAGGATACTCGGCTGCAAGAGTATCAATTTGCTTAACACAAGGTATAATTCCAAGCTTCTTACGATGATTTCTTACTTGGAGAAGCTCGGATTCCATATTTCCATTTTGTGCTTTCAATACGAAACGTGCAATCTGGAAATCAGAAAATCCATATACTTTAGACTTCCTTAATAAATCAATATTAAGAGCATTCAAGTCGTTGTTCTTTTTCAATTCCCATTTAAGCTTGCTGATATTCTCAAGTTTACTCAAGAACCACTTATCAATCGCTGTTAGGTCATGAATTTGATTCACCGTATAGCCTTTTTCAAAAGCTTGAGCTATGGCGAATATTCTCATATCCGTTGGATTGGAAAGCTCTTTATCAATATCTTCAAATTGCGAATTATTATTCCCCACAAAGCCATGCATGCCTTGTCCAATCATTCTCAGTCCTTTCTGAATGGCTTCTTCAAAGTTACGGCCTATGGCCATTACCTCTCCAACCGATTTCATACTTGAACCAATTTCCTTGGTTACACCTTCGAACTTATTCAAGTCCCAACGAGGTATCTTACACACCACATAGTCAAGAGCTGGCTCAAAACATGCTGTAGTAGTCTTAGTTACTGCATTCTTTAAATCTTGAAGGGCATATCCCAATCCTAGTTTGGCAGCTACAAAAGCTAATGGGTAACCTGTTGCTTTCGAAGCTAATGCTGAAGATCTTGATAGACGAGCATTCACCTCAATCACACGATAATCCTCTGAATTTGGATCGAGTGCATATTGAACGTTACACTCTCCAACCACGCCTAGATGGCGAATAATCTTAAGTGCTAGAGATCTTAGCTTGTGATACTCTGAGTTAGTTAAGGTCTGCGATGGTGCAATAACGATACTCTCTCCTGTATGGATGCCAAGTGGATCGAAATTTTCCATATTACAAACTGTAATACAATTATCATGGGCATCACGAACAACCTCGTATTCTACTTCTTTCCACCCTTTCAGAGACTCTTCAACTAATATTTGAGATGAATATGACAAAGCATTTTCTGCTAAGGCTCTTAGCTCATCCATATTGTTGCAGAAACCTGAACCTTGCCCACCTAATGTAAAAGCTGCACGAACAATAATTGGGAAGCCTAGTTCTCCTGCTGCTTCCAAAGCCGCATCAATCGACCCTACAGCCATACTGTTTGGCGTTTTTACGTCAATCTTACGGAGTTCATTAGCAAATATCTCTCTATCCTCTGTTTTGATTATAGTCTCGATAGGTGTTCCAAGTACTTTTAGATTATATTTTTCAAGTGTTCCTGCATTGAATAATTCAATACCGCAATTCAATGCTGTTTGTCCACCAAAAGCTAAAAGAATACCATCTGGTTTCTCCTTTAGAATCACTTGTTCTACAAAATGAGGCGTAACAGGTAAAAAGTAGATTTCATCTGCAATACCTTTTGATGTTTGGACTGTAGCAATATTGGGATTAATAAGTACCGTTTTGATACCTTCTTCTTTCATGGCTTTTAGAGCCTGAGAACCTGAGTAATCAAATTCACCTGCTTCACCAATTTTAAGCGCTCCAGAGCCTAATACCAATACCTTCTTTATATTATGAGTCATACTGTCGTTTTTTATTTGTTTGCTTTTAATGAAAAGTGTCTTAAGTATTTACAAATACTTATAAGTACCTTAAGTTATTTTTTTAACTCTAAGTACTCAAGGCTCTTTCACCTTTTTCACTTTAACCTTTATACTTCTTTACCCTTGTATGTTTCAATCATTTCAATGAAATCATCGAATAAAAATTCGGTATCAGTTGGTCCACTTGAAGCTTCAGGGTGGAACTGTGATGAGAAGAAAGGCTTGGTTTTGTGCTTGATTCCCTCACAAGTGTTATCATTAGCATTTTCAAACAAAACCTCCCAATCTGATGGTAATGTTGCCGTATCGATAGCATAACCATGATTCTGAGAGGTAATATAACATCGCTTTGTACCTTTTAAAAGTACGGGCTGATTGTGAGAACGGTGTCCGTATTTTAATTTATAAGTATCAGCTCCTGCAGCCAAAGCCATCAGTTGTGTTCCTAAACAAATCCCCATAATTGGTTTATCCTGACCTATAGCTATTTTCACGTGTTCTATAGCCTTAACATTCTGCTTAGGATCACCAGGTCCATTCGATAAAAACAAGCCATCGTAATCTTCATTCGTAAAGTCAAAATCATAAGGAACACGTGTAACAGTCGTGTCGCGCTTCAAAAGACAGCGAATGATGTTATTCTTACAACCACAGTCCAATAAAAGTACCTTGTGTTTCCCTTTTCCGTAGCTCTTAATCTCTGTTGTACTTACTTCAGAAACCAAATGGCGAGAATTTGGATCGATAAAAGGAACATCCTCAGTAACAACAATCTTTGCCTTCATACTTCCATTATTACGAAGCTTCTTGGTCAGTGCTCGTGTATCTACCCCATAAATACCAGGAATTTTATGTTCTTTCATCCAATCCGAAAGGCTCAAGCTCGCGTTCCAGTGGCTAAAATCCTCAGTATAATCTGACACAACAAAACCTGAAAGTTGAATTTTCTCTGACTCAAAGTGACGAAACAAATCATCTTCTTTTCTGTCGCCCGGTACGCCATAGTTTCCAATCAAAGGAAAAGTCGTCACCAAAATTTGCCCACGATACGAGGGATCACTTAAACTTTCTGGATACCCAGTCATGGCTGTATTAAAGACCATTTCTCCGGCTACCGATCCTTCATAACCGAATGAAGTACCCTGATACTCGCTACCATCTTCTAGTATTAGCTTTGCTTGTTTCAACATAAATTGTATTTATATAATGGTTGTTTATAATTTTTTATTCAATTGTCTATTAATACCAATAAGTATTTGAAATAATCCCTATCTGCGCAAGCTTGATAAGGCTTGTCAAATATCAATCGGCATTATACTAGTCATTTCATATTTAGATCAGTATAAGATACTAACTTCTACCTAATAAATTTTGATAGGCTTGATCGATCTTTTCGAAATTAAAGGTCTGAATCGTTTTTTCTAATTTTAACCTAATTGCTTCATTGCAGAGATTTCCTAAACTACCCTCGTGCTGATGCTTTAATTCCCCTTCGAATTTGAATTCTCCAGATTCAACCAAAGCACCAACTTCTTTATAAGCATCACGAAATGGTACACCATTTAGAACAAGTTCATTCACCTTCTCAACTGTAAAAAGGTATTGATACTTTTCATCACTCATAACATCTTTATTGATTTTCACATCAGCAAGCATGGTTTTAGTCATTTGCAAACAAGAACTAAGCTGATCGAATGCTGGCATAAAAAACTCCTTAGTCAGTTGATAATCTCGGTGATACCCTGAAGGTAAATTCGAGCTTACCGCTTGAATTTGCGTTGGAAGTACTTGCAATGAGTTCGCTCTTGCTCTAACCAATTCGAAAACATCAGGATTCTTTTTATGAGGCATTATGCTACTACCAGTGGTTAATTCGTCAGCAAAGCTGATAAAACCGAAGTTTTGCGAGTTATACAAACAAGCATCCATAGCTAGTTTACCCAGCGTATAAGCCATGTTCGATAAGGCCGATACGACAGCAAACTCCATTTTTCCTCTTCCCATTTGCGCATAAACCACATTGTAATTCAGGTTTTCAAAGCCTAACAAATCGGTTGTCATCTGACGATCGAGGGGGAATGATGAGCCATAACCGGCACCTGAGCCAAGTGGGTTTTGATCAACCACTTTAAAGGCAGATTGCAACAGAGCCAAATCATCGCTCAAAGCCTCTGCATATGCACCAAACCATAAGCCAAAAGATGATGGCATGGCCACTTGCAAGTGCGTGTAGCCTGGAATAATAACATTCTTATACTTCTCAGAATTTTCAATTAACTGATCAAATAGTGCTTTAGCTTCATTCACCACTTTCTCAATCTGACAACGTGTGAACAGCTTTAAATCAAGTAAAACCTGATCGTTTCTCGATCTTCCAGAATGAATCTTCTTGCCCACATCGCCCAAGGTCTTTGTTAATAGAAACTCAACCTGTGAATGAACATCTTCAACACCGTCATCAATTGAAAAATCTCCATTTTGAATATCAACAAATATCTTTTGCAGTTCCTTCTCAACTAAAGTAAGCTCTCCTTGTTCTAGCAAACCAATACTGGCTAACATTTTGCAGTGAGCGATTGAACCTAACACATCAAATGGTGCTAATTCCAAATCAAGTTCACGATCCTTGCCTACCGTAAATTTCTCTATGTCTTGATTGACTTTCGTGCCTTTATCCCAAAGTTTCATACTTTTCTTTTTTTTAATTGCTAGTAGCCGTTAGCCACATAACTCCTTTTTTCCTTTCCACTTTATCCTTTAACCTTGTATATCTAAACCATTCAAAAGTTGATAATAGATCTCAACACCTTCTTCTATTTCTGATAGATTGATGTATTCGTTTGCCGTATGCGATCGAGCTGAATCACCAGGTCCAAACTTAAGCGTTGGAAAACCTTTCATTATCGCTTGATCCGACGTTGTAGGAGAACCGTAATAGCTTCGCCCCATTTTTATTCCAGCCTGAACCAGTGGTTGTTTGATGTCGATACCTGAAGAATTCATTCTAAAGGATCTAGCTTTCACTTCACTTTCAGTTTTATCATTAATCAAAGTAAAAAGCTCCGTGTTATTATAATATTCATTACTTCTGATATCCACCACAAATCTGCACGAATCTGGCACTACATTGTGCTGACAACCCGCCTCAATCTGCGTTACAGTCATCTTAACTGGTCCTAGCATATCTGATTCCTTATCGAACTTGTAAGTCTGAAACCATTGTAAATCTTTCATGGCTTTTTCAATGGCATTCACGCCTTCGCCTCTGGCGGCATGTCCTGCTTTTCCCTTAGCTTCAACATCAAGCACCATCAGACCTTTTTCAGCAATAGCCATCTGCATAAGTGTTGGTTCACCAACTATACCGATGTCAATCTTTCCAATTTCATTTTGAATCAGTTCAAATCCACCTTTACCCGATATCTCCTCTTCGGCAGAAGCAGCAAATACCAAATTATAGGGTTGTTCCTTTTCATCAAGTGCTAGAAATGTAGCCATAAGCGAGCATAAACAGCCTCCCGCATCATTCGAGCCCAATCCATACAATTTTCCGTCTTCTACAAGTGGTTCAAAAGGATCTTTTGTCCAAGATGCTGAAGCATTCACGGTATCTAGATGAGAATTAAGAAGTAATAATGGCTTGCCTTCAACATTGTGCTTCCCGAAAGCCCACACGTTATTTCCTTTTCTGTTAATCTTATAGTCTTGGTTTTTCAGAACAGCTTCCATTAAATCGGCTGCCTGATCTTCTTCTTTACTATATGACTGTATACCAATTAATCCCTTAAGAGTTTCAATTGCCAGTATTTTATATATATCTAAATTCATGACTAACATTCTATCAATTGGGTTCCGCAATATTTATCTTTAGCTATTCTCAAAAGGTTACCAATAGTCACATCTACTCCTTTATTAAATGCCCTAAAAGCATTCTCCGTCTTAGGTAACATGCCATTGTTTATCGTCCCATTCTCTTTCATTTCCTGATACATATTCATGTCTAAACTTTTCAGAAAAGTCATATCATCATCAGGATTAATCAAAACACCTGCTTTCTCGAATGAGTAGATCAGCTTGACCTGATACTTCTTACGCAATGCGATGGCTAATTCTGTTGCTACTGTATCTGCATTGGTATTCAAAAGCTGACCTTTACCGTCGTGTGTGATAGCCGACAGAACTAGAACCTTATCTTGTTCGATATAGGTAGATAAGGCTTCAGTATTCACCTCAGTTACATCACCAACATAGCCATAGTCTATACTTTCATGCTGACGTTTCTCTGATAAAATCAAATTATCATCTGCTCCACACAAACCGATAGCTTGCTGATTTAAAGCTTGAAGACCTGCAACTATCGTTTTATTAATCAGACCTGCATAAACCATGCTCACGACTTTCAAAGACTCTGCATTGGTGATTCTTCTACCATCTATCATTGGAGAGTCAACACCCAATTGCTTAGCCAAATCGGAAGCTAGTTTGCCTCCTCCATGAACCAATAGCTTTGAACCTTCTATTTTTGCAAAAGCTTCAAGGCTTGCTAATAGCTGATTTTCATCATCTATCAGATTGCCTCCTATTTTCACTAGTGTCAAATTCTTCATAGCTATTGCTTTTTAATTACAGATGAAAAATCACTTATGAATGCCTTAGCATCAGCCATTGTCACTGTTAATGGAGGTAATAATCTCAAGGTTTTATCGCCTGAAGCACCTGTGAAATATGATTTATCAAAAAGAAGAGATGACTTAACTTCTGCTTTATTATCCAAATCGATTCCTATCATTAAACCTTCAGCTCTTACAGCTTCATCACCAACTAAAAGTTTGATTTCATCTTTAAGATACTGCCCAACTTTTGCAGCATTATCAATCAAATTCTCTTCTTTTATCACTTCTAGAACCGCAATTCCTGCCGCACAAGCCAAATGATTCCCTCCGAAAGTGGTTCCTAACAAGCCTGCTTTTCCTTCTAGTTTAGGGTGAATTAGGACACCAGCAAGTGGAAATCCATTTCCCATACCCTTAGCGGTTGTAGTAATGTCGGCTTTGATATTGGCATGTTGGTGCGCAAAAAACTTCCCTGTTCTTCCATATCCCGATTGAATTTCATCGAGAATTAGAAGAGCTTTATATTCTTTGCAAAGTTTCTCAGCTTGTTTTAAAAATTTCGTTTCTGGTATCACAACTCCATTAACGCCTTGAATACCTTCTATAATGAATGCAGCTACATCTCCTTTTTCAAGTTCAACTTTTAACGCCGCTGCGTCGTTCATCTCTATAAAAACAACATTGTGTTTGGCATTATAGCTTGAAGCTAGCTTTATATTGTCGGTAACTGCTAATGCGCCACCTGTTCTTCCATGAAAAGCACCTTTTATGGCAATCACTTTTGATTTACCTGTATGAAAAGCGGCTAGTTTTAAGGCATTTTCATTGGCTTCAGCTCCCGAATTGCATAGGAATAAGTTGTAATCGGTATAGCCTGATAATTCGCCTAGCTTCTCAGCCAACTGGTCTTGAAGCTTGTTCTCAACCACATTGGAATAAAAGCCCAAGCATTTCAGCTGATTTTCAAGACGAAACAAATAATGAGGATGAGAGTGTCCGATAGAGATCACACCATGACCTCCATAAAAATCTTTATATTCTTTTCCCTCAGCATCAGAGAGAGTGATGCCCTCACCTGAAACCAAGTTGATATCGTATTTTGTATATGTATTGAATAATTGCACCGCTTAAATTATTTTAGAATTATGAATTATGATTGAAAAAAAGAGTGAA
>JADGEF010000145.1 GCA_016744515.1 Marinifilaceae bacterium
AGGCGTGTATTCATCAGAATCAAAACAAGATGCTGACTTTGCTGAAGCAACGAAGTTAGCCGATAAATTTGCAGAATTATCAGGACGTCGTCCTCGTATTATGGTTGCAAAAATGGGTCAAGACGGTCACGACCGTGGTGGTAAAGTTGTTGCTACTGGTTTCGCCGATATAGGATTTGATGTGGATATGGGACCATTGTTCCAAACTCCAGAAGAGTCTGCTAAGCAAGCTGTAGAAAATGATGTACACATTGTTGGTGTTTCTTCATTGGCTGCTGGTCACAAGACTTTAGTTCCTGCTATTATCGAGGAATTGAAGAAACTTGGTCGTGAAGATATCATGGTTACTGCAGGTGGTGTTATTCCAGCTCAGGATTACGATTTCCTTTATAAAGCTGGTGTTGTTGGTGTATTTGGTCCTGGTACCAAAGTATCAAAATGTGCTATCCAAATGTTGGAACTTCTTATCGAAAACAATCAGGAGTAAGTAATTCCCTGATTCACTATATTAAAAAAAAACTGCCAGTTATCTGGCAGGTTTTTTTTATGTCATTTGTTGAGCGGAGTAGAAATGGAATTGTATTATTTAAATACCATTCTATGGTAATGATGCTATATAAGTAGTATTATAGAGTAGGATGAAGAATACGATAATTAAACCTGATTTAATTAATTTGGAATTATAATGTAATTTATTTTTGGAATTGAAAAATTGATAGGTTGTTAATAATAGAACACATATAATTATAGCTATTAAATAAGCGAACACCCGTTCTAACGTATAATAAAAATAGAACAAAATAGAATTCATAAATTGATAAGTAAATTCACAATTGTCTGTAGAATATCGTTTTAACATTTCTGCATGTCTCCATGAATAATAATTCCTCTCTACTTTGTATCCTTTCCCTTTGTATTTAATTACATCTGGATTATTTACATCACAAAAGGCATCATCTTGTATATATCCTTCTTTGTCACAAAGTCTCAATCCAACATAATTTGTTGTTGCTATAGGAGGAATAAAGATGACTAAAAAGAAATATAAAGCTGCCGACGGTAGTATTTCTTCCAGTTTTTCATTTATTTTTTTGATGTAAATTATAATAAAAGCAGAAAGGATAATCGCACTTATGATAAGATGTAATTTATAATCCCAAAAATATTTGTCCCCAACAGAAAGAAAAATCCATGCAATTGTAGATGTTATGAATCCTAGAATATGTATAATCGAATTGTGAAGAAATTTTTTAATGATATTCATAATGGTAAATAAGTATTGTTTCTTAAAAATTTAGAACTGTGCAAGATATTAATACTTCTTTAAGATATTACTTCTCTAAATTATTTAGTTTGTATTTAAGTAAATAAAGAACAAAACTGTTGAACTTGCCAGTTCTTTGTGAGTTGTAATACAATATTCTATTTCAAAATTAATATTTTTTGTCAAAAATAGAATCCTCTAAAGTCCCAATCCAAGATATAAACCTATTATTGAAGTGAGGGAAAAAATTTAATTTATCATCTTCTTTTCCATTTTTGTATAAATGAGGTGTAAAAGCATATTTTTTAAGGGCGCCTACTGAATGTGCTTCTGGAGTTCTAAATGTATTATCAAAATATTCAACTGATTCATAAAATGATTGAATATCACAGAATGAATCGATTTCATATTTCAATATAAGTTTTTTGAATTTTTGTTTTCTACTTTTTGCTTTTCTAAATGAGTCATACTCTTTTGGTATTTGTAACAAAATAATTACTCCCATTATTTTATCAATTAAAGCTCTCATTCTAAAAGAATAATTTGAGAGGAAATTTAAAACAGATATTGAATGAATCAACATTTCTTCATTTTCTAATATATTATTTTCATCAAATTTTGTATAGTGAGTTTCTAGCAAACACATTGATTTAATTACATCTGAATCAGCAAAAGTCAGGTTGATTTTAATATCCTGAATCATTGCAAAAATTCTTGCTCCATTTTCTTTGTTACCTTGACAAATTTGATTCCATTTGATCAGATCAAAATAACCTGTTTGTTTAAATCCATTTGTGTGTGTTTCAAAATACTTATTTAAACCTTCTTGAAATTTCTGTATTTCGGCAATATCGTTAAGCTTAAAATAATCATTCCCCATTTTAATTATATTTATTAATACCCGAAGATAACAATTACTAATTTCTGAATTTACTTATCTTGGGGTAATTAATACTAATTGCATAAATTCTAGAATTATGAGAACCTTCACAATAATCTTTGCTTTAAGTTTATTCTCAATTTATAGTGTAGCACAAAAAACGGATCAAATTAAAGTTGATGATCGCATTGAGCGTTCTATTTTATTGGGAAGGGTAACGCTTGTTGGTCTAAATGATACACTTTGTGCAGATTGGTTTAAACCTGAATTCAAAGATTATAAAATTGATGCGAGCATTCTTTCGCTACTAAAGAAAAAGGATATCTCAGAGCTTAAAATGATCCTTGTTTTAGGAACATGGTGTCACGATAGCCATATACAAGTACCACGGATGTTAAAGTTGTTGGAGGCGATAAAGTTTCCCATGTCGAGCTTGGAGATATTTGCAATGGATACCCATAAAAAGGCACCTGGTATCGATATTAAAGGGATAGATGTAAAATTGGTTCCAACCCTTATTATTTATAAAGGAGAGAAGGAACTAGGGCGAATTGTCGAAAGCCCGAAAGTGAGTATTGAGGCTGATTTGTTAGAAATTATAAAATAATTTCGGATGCTTATTAACAGTGAATTTAATCAACATCTAAATATTCTTCGTAAGAAAACATCTCCAGATAAACCCTTCGGTTGAAAGCACGGCTTTTTGCATTTGTATTTTCAACTAAAGGCGAATTTTCGCCATGTGGAAGGATAATAATTCGAGTTTCAGGAATACTATTATGAATAAGATAATTATGTATCGTATTTAGACGTTTGTATGCCAACTCTCTATTGAGTTTCGCTGAGCCAATATCATCGGTGTGTCCATGTAGTTTTAACACATAGTCTTGATGTTCACGCATTATTTCGATAATCTTATCGGCTTTCTCTTTTGATAATTGTGTCATGCTAGCCTTGCCAAACTCAAAGAATAAATTTTGTAATTTTTTATCTAAAACAATACGTTTTTCAGTGAGTTCTGGGCAGCCATTGTTGATAATACTTCCAGCTTTCTCTGGACACATATCCTCACTGTCAACAATTCCATCACCATCGGTATCCAACGAACATCCTCTCTCATCAACTGTGTAGAACGGAGGTGTGTTTGGACAAATATCATATTCATTTAAAACACCATCTCTATCCTGATCATTCAAGCGACTGTCTTCGGCATATTTCTCAAGTTTCTTCTCTAACTGATTTATCTTATTGTATTTCTCTTCGAGAATATCTTTTAAATATTTTAATTCTTCCGTCTGAACGTTTTTATCCTTATTCGATTTTTTCAGAAATGAGTAGCCAATAAGTAATTCATGATTGCTCGCAGAAATATGTGCTGTATTTTGCGTATTTACATTGTAGGAATAGCCCACTTTGAAATTTTTTAAGGCATTTACTCCAATGTTTAATCCAATTGCATATTTGTTTCTGTAATTAACAGAGAACCAGCCTTTGTTTTTCAGTTTTAATAAAGCGTTAACATCGTATTGTAATGGTGTATTATTAACGTAACGCATCATGAAATTTGGCACAAAAGAAAGGTCTTTTATGCTACGAATAGGAATCTCATAGCTAGCTGATAATAGGTAGTGTCGTGATTGTCTATATAAATCTTCGCCGTCGTATTTGGTGAGATTTGATCGATTAATTAGTTGAGGAATAGCTAAACCAATAGTTAAGTTTTTATTGGTATAATAGGCACCAATATTTGCAATAAACTCAGTATTGTTATAATGGCTTGCTAGTAGGAGTTCATCGTTCATATCAGCATTTGTTCTGCTTAAATTTAGACGCAAATCAGAAATGCCTGCTGATAATCCTAGACGTAAGAAGTGTTGACTGTTAATTTTGATTCGATATGAGTAAGCAAAATCGGACTGAGTTCTATTAAATATACCAATATTAGTATTGCTTAGGTTAATACCAATACCATACTTCCCATTTTTTAAACCAGTGCCTAATGTGAAAGCATGAAAGATGTGTCCACCGTCAAAATCTCTGAATTTTTCGTTTCGAATAAGATAGGCTTCAAAAAGATTATTATAGCCAACTGCTGCTGGATTATAAAGACTTGGATTTATGTAGTAATGATCAGTTAAGGAGATTTGCTGTGCCTGTGCTTTAAATAATAAGCAAGAAAGCATTACAAAGCTTATTGTAAGTATTCGAAATATATTGAATGGAGTATGATATTTTCTCATAGATGAGTATGTGTGGTTTTATCAATTTATTTAAATTCGGTATAAGATTTAATTACCAAGTATTGATAATATGCCCTTTACTGGTTTAATATCTTTTCTATTAAATTCTATTAGATAGAAATAAGAACCATTTGGAAGTCTAGAGCTATTAAAAGTGCCTTTCCAATCGTTTTGATAACTGTTAGAATGATACACCTTTTGACCATAGATATTGAATATGCTAACTTCTGGGGCATCCCATTCTGGAGTGTAATTGATTGTCCAGCTATCATTTCTACCATCACCGTTGGGTGTTAGAATACCGTTTACGGCATAGTCTTTAGAGTTACTGAAATCAATCCTAATTTCATGCCCTGTATCTGTTGATTTACACGAATTGGCATCAACCACCGCTAACTTATAGTCTCCTGCTTTCATGCCGTTGAGTTCTATAAAGTGTTCATCGCTTACAATGGTTTTATAGTTTTCGAAAATATAAGAATAAGGCGTTTTTCCTTCATGTACGATGACATTTATCTTTCCGTCACTACCATTTATTTCATCTGTTACAATAATATTGGTTTGAGGTGTTGAATGGATTTCAAGTTGGGGTTCAGCAGCAACAACTTCGTCAACACAGTTTTCGATCAGAACTTTGTATTTTGAATCAACTTCTGCGAGTAGGTCTTCGAATATTACAGGTCCTCCATCACTTGTTATACTCTCTATACTAATGTTATTATCGTATAAATGGTAGGTGATATTCTTTTCGGTCAAAGGCAATTCAATATCGAGAGTTTCCCCTAGACATATTTCTCCAGGAGTTGCGAAGTTTTCAATTGGGAAATCATGGGTCCTAATCAAATTAATGTCGATCTGATTATCCAATTTAAGTTTATATGGGCAAACCATTTCTCTACCATAAACAAAATAGTTGGTGTTATTTTTTGGATAGATTTCAGGAAAATTCGCTTTGTTACCGTTACCTATGATTTGAGAATCAAGAAAATCAGTGCCATCATGTAATTGGTAAATAACGTCTTCTTGACTATTTAATACGCTAATTATGAAAGGTTCTCCTTCGCAAACTTCAGTTTTGTTACTGATTAATTGTCTATCTATTTTTGCAGGATGATGTACATCAACTTTAAAGGTAAAATCGACTCTCACAGGATCGATACAAAAATGACCTTTCGCATCAACACTATAGGTGGTTGTATGGTCGGGCTTAATAACACCAAGATCTATATATCCTCCATTCCCAGTAACTTTAGAACCAATTAGGTTTTCCCCATCTAGCAATTGATAATCAGCTTTAGGGTCAGAAGGTGATAGAGATAGTAGAACCTTTTCACCTACACATATTTCTCTTTTATCAGAGAAGATATGTAGTTTTGTTTCTGGAGGTAATCTCACATCAAGATCGAAATCTTTAGTTAAGGGAACTATTGTTTCACATCCTTCTCTTAAAGCATTAATATGGTAAGTTGCACTTCTAAAAGGTTCGAAATTATCAATTATCAGGCTTGTTCCATTACCAAAGATTGAAGATTCGCTTGTATTTGCACCTCCTTCAATTTGGTAGGATACATCAGTTTCACTATTGTCAATTGTAATACTTGTACTCTCACCAACACAAAGTGAGTTGTGGCTTGAACTTACATTTAAACTTGTATTGGGTAAGGAAATAACTTCGATTGAAATATTTGGATTCAAATCAATAGATTCTGAACTGGCAATGTGTGTAGCTACTACAATGTAGCTTGTATTAGCTGCTGGGGTAATAGGGTCGAAACTAGCTGCTGAGTTATCTCCAATAATAATATTCGATACAAAACTATCTGAATTATTATCCTTTAGTTGATATCGAACACCAGACTCTGTTGAACTTAGTGATATGATAGCCTCTTCCCCAAGGCAAAGCTTAGACTCATTACTTGAAACAATGATTGAGTTATCAGGTGTTATTTGAGATGCAAAAGTCGTGTGTGTGCACAGAACTATGGAGAATGCAAAAAGGTAGAGTTTAAATAAATTGGATGAGAGTATATGTTTGGGCATATATTATCTAGTTTTTATGTTGCCCCTAAAATTTAGTTTGAACTCTATATTCTAGTATTTTATTTACTCTGTTTAAGAATATAGGGGTTGATTTTCGTTCTAAAAGAAGAGTTTAATTTTGATTATTTGTTTGGCTAATATAATTAAAAAGATCTAAAGTTAATCTTTCAAACAAGCCTTTTTATAAGGGGTCTGTTTTAGCTTTGCTTATGATTTTATAATGATCAATAGACTCAAGTCCTTTTTTCTCGAACGATGCTTCGAGTTTTACTTATTTTCTATTGGGATGGAACCTTATTGGGATCATTTTTGAAATAAATAATAAACTAGAGGCCTAATAAATTCAGGAAGCTTTATTTTTTTCTATTTTTGTTTAATACCTACTAAATAAACCAATATAATGCAGGAGACTTTAAATACAGAACTTTCTGAAAAGCAAGAAAAACTTGATTGTAGATATCTGAGAATGGCTATTGTTTGGGCTGAAAATTCTTATTGCAAACGTCGTCAGGTAGGTGCTTTAATAGTGAAAGATAAGATGATTATTTCTGATGGTTATAATGGAACACCATCGGGCTTTGAAAACATTTGTGAAGATGTTGATAATAAAACAAAACCATATGTTCTTCATGCCGAAGCTAACGCAATTACTAAGGTTGCAAAGTCGAGCAACAGTAGCGAAGGAGCAACTTTATACGTAACAGCTACTCCATGTATCGAATGTGCGAAACTTATAATACAAGCAGGTATCAATCGTGTTGTTTATTCAGAAGCTTACCATTGTAACGATGGGAAAGACCTTTTGATTAGAGCTGATATAGAAGTGAAATATATCGATAGTAAAAACTTATAAAATCATATAGAATGAATAATAAAACGAAGATATTTCTCCCCATTTTATTAGCTATGGCTATTGTTTTGGGTATGTATATTAATTCTTATTTTCAAGCAAGTTCTGGATCGAGAATTTTTAATGCGCCAGCTACAACTGCAAGTCATAAATTAGATGCAGTTCTAAATATGATTGTTGACGATTATGTAGATACGGTTTCAGCAGAACGACTAGTTGAGCAAGCTATACCTGCTATTCTTAAACATTTAGATCCACACACCGTATATATCCCAAAGGAAGATTTAGAACGTTACAATCAAGATTTGAAAGGTAATTTTGGAGGAATTGGTATTCAATATATCACTTATCGTGATACAGTTACTGTCGTAAAAACAATTGAAGGAGGTCCATCAGAATATGCTGGAGTTCTTGCTGGCGATAGAATTGTAAAAGTTGATAGTACGCCAATAATAGGTACTGATTTAAGTACCGAATTTATTCAAGGCAAGCTTAAAGGGCCTAAGGGAACAGGAGTAAAAGTATCCATTTTTCGTCGTGGGCTTAAAGATTTAATTGAACTGGATATTATTCGAGGCTCAATTCCTGTTGCGAGTGTCGATATATCTTATATGATTAATAAAGACTTGGGTTATATAAAAGTCAGACGTTTTGGAGCAACAACTTTTCACGAGTTTGCAAAAGGGCTAGAGAAATTAAAGGAGCAAGGTTTAAAGAAATTAGTTGTTGACCTAAGAGGTAATTCAGGTGGATACATGTCTGCTGCGACAAATATGATCAATGAATTTCTGCCAGAAGGGAAGATGATTGTTTACACCGAAGGTAAATCGCAAGCTAAAACAGATTATGTTTCAACAGGAAGAGGTGATTATCAAGAGTTGCCTATCGTTATTTTAATTGATGAAGGTTCTGCTTCAGCAAGTGAAATTTTTGCAGGAGCTATTCAGGATAATGATAGAGGTAAAGTTGTTGGTCGTCGATCGTTTGGGAAAGGTTTGGTTCAAGAACAACGTATGTTGCCCGATGGTTCTGCAATGAGATTAACCGTAGCACGTTATTATACACCAACGGGGCGTTGTATTCAAAAATCATATAGTAAGGGTAAAGCAGATTACAATAACGATATTACGAAACGATTTATTCATGGTGAGTTTGAAAAGCGTGATTCTATTCATTTTGCTGATTCGTTAAAGTTTAAAACACCAGGGGGTAATATTGTTTACGGTGGAGGTGGTATTATGCCAGATATATTTATACCTGTAGACACAATGGGTTATTCTAAATATTTTATTGAGTTAAATCATAAAGGTCTTATTCATAGGTTCGCATTTTACTATGTGGATGAACACAGAGAAGAGATGAAGAAGTTCACTAAAGTGGAAGAGATTATCAATTATTTAAAAGATAAACCACTGATAAAGGAATTGACAAAATACTGTGAGGATGCGGGTGTAAAAACAAACAAGAAAGGTTTGAAATACTCTTTGGAGATAATTGATACACAAATGAAAGCTTATATCGCTCGAAATATAATCGATGATGATGGCTTTTTCCCAATCATTAATAAGTTAGATAATACGCTCGGTTATGTGATAGATATGAAAGAGTAATCTGATATTAAATTCTAAAATATGAAAGATCTACCCATCGGGTAGATCTTTTTTTTTCATCAAAATTAAACCTTTCTAAAAGCATCACGTCTAAATCTCGAAAGCGATTACAAAATGGGAGTGGATCCAAACTATTGAAATCCTATTTAGATC
>JADGEF010000146.1 GCA_016744515.1 Marinifilaceae bacterium
GGCAGGATATATCCTAGAGGTCAAACTCTAAAAGCTAAAAGAAAAATGCATAGAGCCTACGTATCTGTCATTTAGAGCCTAACTTAATGACATTGCCCTACAGACTACATTCAAAAAGTATTTTTCTCATGTAAAAGACAAGATAAACCATTAAAGACTGCGGGCAAGACGAAAGCCTACACAGAAGTGTTTGGTGCTCGGATCGTAGTAGGAACGATTAAAAACACGACAGCTTATAGCATCTAGGCGATTAGAACCACCCCGAATAATACGGGTAGAGCCTAATGCAGGTCCCTGTGGATTATTGGCTGGACTGCTACTATAGAAATCAAAACAATCGCTACACCATTCCCAAACATTACCACTCATATCGTAAATACCCAGTTCGTTGGCTTGCTTTGTTCCCACATCTCGTGAGTAACCAGCATTATGACGATACCAAGCTACATCTTCTAGAACACTACTTCCTGCGTAAATTGTTGAGCTTTCTGCAACACCTCCACGTGCTGCAAACTCCCATTCTGCCTCGGTTGGCAGACGATAGGTTTTACCTGTTTGTTCATTTAGTTTGGAAATAAAAGTTTGAACATCGTTCCAACTAACTTTTTCTACAGGCCTATTATCCCCGCTATAACATGATGGATTACTTCCCATTACAGCTACCCATTGAGCTTGAGTTATCTCATATTTTCCTATTTCAAAACGATCTAAGCTTACAGTATGAATAGGCATTTCGCTATGAAAACCATCCTCACTTCCCATTTGAAAAGAACCTCCCTCTACACTTATCATTTCAACAACTATCTCTTTTGAAGTTGTAAATTCTTTTTCTTCACCATAAACAGTTCCCAACTCATTTGTGACATATGCACGAACAAAATATTTTGTATTTGCCGTTAAAGCATTTAGGCTACTAACATATTCACCAAGTTCAATCGCCTCAGTAGTTTTACCCGTGTTTACTTCTAAAGTCGCATTAGCTGATGTATGCCAAACAAGGCCTTTTGCTATAATTTTTTTACATCCATCGTTTGTTAAATTACCTCCACAGGTAGCAGTCGTATATGTTATTTCAGAAACTAGCGATGTGGATATTTCTGATTTGCTATAGTTTACATTTTCTCCTTTTGTCCAACCAAATATTATTAGTTGTAGAAGTAATAATAAAAGTAGGTTTTTAAACTTCATCATTTTATTTCTTAAAAATTGTTTCCCAAAAGCAAATGGAGATATACCTAACAAAAAAATGTGCAATTCCTGTATAGATTAATTTCACAATTTGCTTATTTTATTTAAAGCGAAAAATACTTGATTTATAAAAGATAAATTTTGATCTATATCAAATTATTTATTTGATGCTCTTATCCTACTTAAAGTTTCTTGTGCTATTCCTAAAAAAGATGCAATATCTCCTAATGGTGCCGTTAATTCAATCTTTGGATATTGCTTTACTAAACTTTCATATCGTTGTTTAACAGTTTTAAATTGATGAGAAACAACTCGATGTCTATACTGAATAATTACTTTTGATAAAAAAACACGTAATAAATGTTCAAAATCATGATGCTTTTCACAAAGTAATTCTACAGTATTCTTTTCAGTTTCAAGTATTAAACAGTCCTCCATAGTTTGAATAAAATGAAGACTTGGTTCGTTTGTAAGATAACTTGAACTAGATGTTATAAAATCATTTTCGAAAGCAAAATAATCTATAATTTTCTTATCATTATTAATGTAATATGCCTTTACAGAACCTTTAATTAAAAAAAACAACTTATGCCTTCGTTGTCCTTCCTTTGCTAATTGTTCTCCTTTTTTGTATTCAATTATTTTACTTTTAGTTTCCCAATTCGAAATTGTCAATTTATTAAGACTGCAATAATTTAATGCTATTTTATCTGCTATTTCATTCATTTTTTAGTCTATTTTAAATAACACACAAGGGTTGATACATGTTGCGGAACGGATTTCGGGAAGCATTCATACCCACTAAATCGGAACTATGATGCAAAAATCCGCTGTTGATTGCCGCACTAATCTCACTCTGAAATATGTACTGTGTGTCTGTTGCACAACTTTGACAAACTGCTTACAAAACTAACACTTTTTGATATGACTAACATCCCATCGGACAAAATTATGCTCTAAAAGTGTGGCATTTCCTACACGACAGCCCCTACTTTTCTCTTAATTTACTTTTAGTTTGAGTTTGTCCTTTAGAAAATTACTTATTGATCTCTTTATGCGTTCCCCAGAACGAAAACTACGCACATAAATACTAAAATCGTCTGCATAACGTACAAAGCAATGTCCCCTCTTTTCTAACTCTTTATCTAATTCGTCTAGAACTATATTAGACAACAGTGGGAAGAGTAAACTTCCTTGTTTTGCTTTAGTACACATACAACAATCGTTCTTTAAGATTCTAAAAACTAAGATATACCTCAAAAGGCAAGCATTGACATTTTATTCTTCACCATAAAATTTCTATCAGGTTTAGTTATGGAGAATATGGTGGTAAAAAGAAGACCAATAAATCTAATTATTTTCAAAATCGATATCTTTTAAGTACATTCGGATCTTCAACTCTTATTAATATCATATATGAAGAAAGACAATAGACGAAAATTTATACAAAAATTAGGGATAACAGTTGGTGCCACTGCACTTCTCACTACTGAAAGCATTGCTTCAGTAGCTAATATGCAATCAGGAAAAGATCTGGAACGA
The DNA here is from genome assembly GCA_016744515.1 of Marinifilaceae bacterium. Lineage (GTDB taxonomy): Bacteria > Bacteroidota > Bacteroidia > Bacteroidales > Marinifilaceae > Ancylomarina. Next base: position 2,731 of record JADGEF010000146.1, read on the forward strand.
TCAGAATTTTTAAACAATTATGAAAATTGGGTCAATCAATATATCGATGTGGTTGAGAAGGAGAAAGCTGACAAACACAATATGGCCAACAAACATCGCATTATGGAGTTATCGCATCAGGCTAAGGATTGGCAGGAGAAAATTGCACTCTATTTAAACGACGATGCTTTTAAACAACGTTACATCCAATTATCTATGCAATTGTCAGACACAATCAGCCCTGAACTTGAAGCATAAAGTAAATAAGAAATAACTCTAAATATTTTAGAGTTATACAACCAACTAGCTAAAAAAAAGCCCCTATTTTGTCGGGGCTTTAATATGAAAAACAGAATTTTAATTTTCTGTTAGAATATTCTCATCGTACTCTACTTCGAATCTTAATTTATGCTTTGCTTCTTCTTGTGCTAAGTTTAAGAATAACTTCTTTTCAACTTCATTGGTTGTTGCTGCAGCCAAATCGCTATATAATCTGAAAGCAGATTTCTCTTTCTTCATAGCAATGATTAAAGCCTCTTGATAAGTCATATTTGCTTTATCTTCGTCAATTTCAACCAAGTAGTCAGCAATTTTCATATCAGAAACCTTTGCATCAGAAAAGCTCTGTCCCTTACCATTCTTGATAGCCTCAAGTTTAGCACGGTGTCCCATTTCTTCGATAGCGTATTGCTCAAATGTTTCTTTAATTTGCTTATGCTTCATTTTAGCTGCAAGAGCTGTATAAAATTCAGCTGCCATTATTTCTTCATTAATGGCGAAATCAAGAATGTCGTTTATTGATTTGAACTCTTTCATATTAAGAATTTTTTAAATCAGTTATATAATAAGTGTGCGTATTAAACTTACACTTTTTATTCCAATTAATTAGACAGATATTTCTCAGTTAAGTAGATATCCATATTCTTAGCAGCTTTTCTACCGTCTCCCATTGCAAGGATTACAGTTGCACCACCACGAACAATATCACCACCAGCAAACATTTCTGGTATAGATGACTGCATTTTATCTTTTACAACCTCAATAGTTCCCCACTTAGAAACATCAAGACCTTCAACCGAGTTAGGGATTAATGGATTTGGTGATACACCAACTGCCACAACCACAACTTCACAATCTAGAATATACTCAGATCCTTCAACAGGAACTGGTCTTCTACGTCCTGAAGCATCTGGCTCTCCTAATTCCATTTTCTGAACCTTCATTTGGCAAACGCGACCTTTCTCGTCAGCAATGTACTCGATAGGGTTCGTCAATGTTAAGAACTCAATACCCTCTTGCTTAGCATGGTGAACCTCTTCAGCACGAGCTGGCATCTCGGCTTCTGAACGACGATAAACGATCATAGCACGATCAGCACCTAAACGCTTAGCCGTACGAACTGAGTCCATAGCCGTGTTACCACCACCAACAACTACTACGTTCTTACCTCTCAATACTGGTGTATCAGATTCTTCACTATCGGCACCCATCAAGTTCACACGAGTTAAGTACTCATTTGATGATAAAATACCATTAACATTCTCACCAGGAATATTCATGAAACGTGGTAAACCTGCACCTGATCCTACGTAAAACGCTTTATAACCGTCAGCTTTTAAATCATCAATACTTGCTGTTTGACCTACAATATAGTTCGTGATGAATTTCACTCCCATACGGCGTAAGCTCTCAATCTCAACATCTACAACTGCATTTGGTAAACGGAATTCAGGAATACCATATTTCAATACACCACCAATTTCGTGAAGTGCTTCGAATACTGTAACGTCATAACCTAATTTAGCCATATCGCCAGCAAATGATAATCCAGAAGGCCCTGAACCAATTACTGCAACCTTAATTCCATTTTCAGTAGCCATTTCTGGTGTAGAAACATGTCCTGACTCTCTTTCGAAGTCGGCAGCAAAACGCTCCAAGAAACCAATTGCAACAGCAGGTTGGTTCAATTTCGTTACGTAAAAACACTTTTGCTCGCACTGTAACTCTTGTGGACAAACACGACCACAAACAGCTGGCAAAGCTGATGTTTCTTTCAATACTGAGGCAGCTTTAAGAATATCATCGCTCTCAATATACTTGATAAACTTAGGAATGTTAATGCTTACTGGGCATCCTTCCATACAAGTTGGGTTCACGCAATCCATGCATCGGCTAGCCTCAGTCAGTGCTTGCTCTTTAGTTAAACCTGTGTTAACTTCGATACGTTGTGATTTGATACGAACTTCTGGCGCTGTTTCAGCCATAAGTGCTCTTTCAATCGACATACGATCTTTAGCTTTTATCTTTTTTTGAAGAGCTACTCTCCAGTCTTGTTTTCTTTCGTTCTTTATATATTCTTCAGACCTTTCCATTGTCCAGGTATTTTTGTGTTGCTATTCTTAGATTAAATTCTCTATTTCTGAAATTGATCAAACTTGTCAACTTCTTCTTGCTTATAACCACCAAGTCTTGACATCATCTCATCGAAATCGATTTGATGTGCGTCAAACTCAGGTCCATCAACACAAGTAAATTTGGTTTTTCCACCAACAGTAACACGACAAGCGCCACACATACCTGTACCATCAACCATGATACTATTTAAACTAGCAACAGTAGGAATTTCATACTTCTTAGTTAATAAAGAACAGAATTTCATCATGATAGCAGGACCAATAGTCACACACTCATCAATCTTCTCTCTTTTAATAACCTCTTCCATTCCTTCAGTAATCAATCCTTTTTTACCATAAGAACCATCGTCAGTCATCACGATCAACTCATCAGAATGCTTACGCATTTCATCTTCAAGAATAATTAAATTCTTGTTACGAGCAGCCAGAATGGTAATCACCTTATTACCTGCTTTTTTATAAGCTTCAACAATTGGTAACAAAGGTGCATTTCCTACTCCTCCACCACAACAAAGGATAGTGCCTAAATTGTGAATTTCAGTTGGTTTACCAAGCGGTCCTACTAGGTCAGTAATATATTCACCAACTTCAAGATCACACAATTTGGTAGAAGAAACACCCATTTTTTGAACAACTAGGTCAATAGTTCCTCTTTCTACATTCGCTCCTGCAATGGTCAAAGGAATACGTTCTCCCTTTTCACCAACACGTAAAATCACAAAGTTTCCTGGCTTACGAGATTTTGCGATCAAAGGCGCTTCTACAACGATTTTTACGATTTTCTCTGAAAAATGTTCTTTTTCAACTATCTTGTTCATCACTTTCTATGATAAAATAAATAAAATTCTATTTCGAAATTTACATTAAAATACTGAATACTACTATATTTAAATCTAGATTATCAATAATCATTCAGCTTTCAAATGTAAAGAGTAAGAGTTAATCACAATTCATTTCCTCTGTTTTTTTTTAATGTCTTTAAACATTTTAGTTTGAGTCTAAATTAATCGGGAATATGGAAATTTTTCTTTAATCTATCAACCTTTTTATTTGAGTCAAATTTTCGTTTGTAAAATCTAATAATCAATACTATAAACCTATGAGCACCATCAATAAAACTGAAGTGAAAATTCAAATTGAGGATAAAATTCTAAATTTAAAAGAAGATATCATCAAGCTTATTGATCTGGTTAAGCCTTTAGCTCCAGATTGTGCTATCGGAAGAGTAAGTCGTATGGACGCTATTAATAACAGGAGTATCAATGAAGCTGCTCTACGACAAAGACAAATTCAATTAAAAGCTCTAGAATATGCACTCAATCATGTAGATGATATTGATTTTGGGAAATGCACAAAATGTGGTCAAGAAATTCCTTTAGGTAGAATTATGCTGATGCCTGAAAGTAAAAAATGCGTATCATGTGCAAGTCGCTAGAATTAGTGTTTATATTTGCATTATAAAATAAATTAAACATGGCTAAAAAAAATAAAAAAAACATCGTCTATTCAACCAATCCAGATTTCGAGTATGATTACGACGAAGATGAAACGATGGCAACCCTTCCTCCTCAAAAACAAACTTTAAAAGTAATGATTGATAAAAAACAGCGCAAAGGAAAAGCTGTTACACTTGTTGCTGGATTTATTGGAAGCGGAGATGATTTAAAAGATTTAGGTAAATTACTTAAATCAAAATGTGGAGTTGGCGGAACAGTTAAGGATAGAGAAATTCTAATTCAAGGTGATCATCGAGATAAGATCATTGAGATTTTAAATAAAGAAAATTACAAGACAAAAAGAGTTGGAGGTTAAGCTTCAACTCTAGAATCAACTTCTCTTTTTATTAGGAACAATCCAAGCTCCACAATCAGCGATTGACTTAACAATATTCCTTCTGACACAACACCCTAAATAAACAAGCCTGGAGCAGGCTATTGAGGTATTTAATGGCATTTTAAGAGGCAAGCCTCTCCCACATTAGGTAAATACGCTTTTATAAAGCGTTATGAAAACCTTAGGTTTTCAAACTTTCCTCTTTTAACCCCGCAGCAAGTTACGAGGAATTCTTTTGGAGTAAATTTCAAAAAAATGATTCAATTATTCAACCAAATAATTCTCTTTTCTATACTATATAAACAAACTTGACAGACTTGACAGACTTGACAAGTTGAATTTCAATATATAATCCCTACATTTGTTAGTATATTTTGAAAATTGAAACTATATCTTATGTATCCGTTCACACACCACTTTTACATTATTGCTAGCTTTCTATTCTCTTTATTAATATGTTACAAGATTATACCTTCCATTATACATATTGCAAAGGAGAAGAAACTATATGATGAGCCCAATCATCGCTCATCACATACTGACATTGTACCTTCATTAGGAGGAATTGCCATTTTTACTGGATTTGCATTAGCAATTCTAATTTTCAGTAATGGGTTTCTTGTTCATGAATTAAAATATATTGTTGCAGCAACGTTTATCATGTTTGGATTGGGTGTCAAGGACGACATTATGGTTATTTCACCTAAAAAAAAGTTATTAGGGCAGATTTTTGCTGCACTTGTAGTGATAATTCTTGGTGATATTCGTTTCACAAACTTCCATGGAATATTCGGCATTCACGAGTTGAACTATGTTGTAAGTATTCTATTCACAATTTTTGTCATCATTGTTATCACAAACGGTTTTAACCTGATTGATGGGATTGATGGTTTGGCTTCTGGAATAAGCGGAATATGTACCTTGACTTTTGGTATTTGGTTTTACATTACTGGGCACTACGAATACGTTGTTCTTGCTGGAAGTCTTTTAGGAGCTTTAATAGCTTTCTTCCGATACAACGTATTCGGGAAACAAAATAAAATATTCATGGGTGATACAGGTTCACTTATTCTAGGATTATTAATCTCTATTTTAATGATTCATTTCAATGAGCTTAATATTTACCCTGATTTTAAATATGCGATTAAATCTGCTCCAGCTGTATCTGTAGGTATTCTTGCGGTTCCTATATTCGATACACTAAGAGTAATGTTTATTCGTATCAAGAATAAAAGATCACCTTTTCAGCCAGATAAGAATCATGTTCACCACCGTATGGTAAGCCTTGGATTTAAACATGTGCATGCTAGTATTCGAATTATGACTGTAAATATTTTCTTTATTGCAATCGTATTTGCATTGAAAGATATAGGAAACCCAAGCTTACTAGTGATTGTAGCCTTATTGGGAGCCTTCTTTTCTTGGCTACCTTCTCATCTACTTCATAGAAAGGAAGCTAGAGAACTACAAACGACTTAATCACATTATAAAAACATTCATAACGCCTCAGTCGAGGCGTTTTTTTTGCCCAAAACTTAATATTTAAATTAATTCTAAATAGAATCAACCCATTCCAAAGAATATTATAAATTAGCTTTTCAATTAAAAAGAACAGAATAATGAATCCTATTTTACTAAAGAGCTCTCTAGGTATACCAGATATTCAACTGCTACTAAAACAAGGCTTAAATGATATGGAAATAAGCCTTGAGCAGAAAGAAAAAATATACCAAGAAGCAGAAACTTTAAGCTCTGACTTTGTTACAGCAATTGATTATCACATTAAAAATCAGGGTAAGAATGAAACATCCTATTCCTTTAACATGGTGATTCTATTCAGTAAATTCACAGAACACTTTAGAGAGAATTTTGTTTCCAACTATAAAAAAGATATGCTTATAGGATTTGGAATAAGCGCTATGTGGATGGGGATACTAAATGGTCTTGATGCAGAAAGTGGCATTATGCCAAATCACCCATTCAAACGAGAAATAGCCACTTGCTTAAGAAGCATAAGTGAAATTCTAGATAACAAAGCTTAAGCTCCGTCTAGTA
>JADGEF010000147.1 GCA_016744515.1 Marinifilaceae bacterium
CTATGCTTAATGTACTATTTTTGTATTTTTCAACTTTAACCTTTTCACTTTATCCTTTAAACCTTATACAGTAGCCTCTTCGACTGATTCACTTACACCAGCTTCCTCGAAAGATGCCATTTCGTTGAAATACAGTACGGCCGATTTTACAAGAGGATAACAAACCATTGCCCCAGTTCCTTCGCCCAATCGCATACCAATATCCATAATTGGTTCAGCTCCCAAATGATTCAACATGCTAATGTGAGCCTTTTCGTTTGATTTGTGTGCGTATAAACAATACTCCAAAACCTTTGGGTTAATTTTCGATGCAGCCAAAAGTGCTGATGTAATGATAAAACCATCAATCAAAAGTGTCATTTTCAGCTCAGCAGCCTTTAGCATACCACCCATAATCATGGCAATTTCAAAGCCTCCGAAGTAAGTCATCACTTCCAAAGCATCTTTTTTATTGCCTGTATATTTAAAAAAACCTTCGTTTAGTAAATCATATTTACTCTTTACGCCAGCCTCGTCTAGTCCTGTTCCGCGTCCCACGCAATCTTCCAAAGGAATATCGCCCAACAGGCTTAAAATAAGAGATGCCGAAGATGTATTCGCTATCCCTTTTTCGCCAAAGGCAATAAAATTACAACCTTCATTATGGCAATCTTCAATTATACCAGCTCCCTTTTCAATAGCTTCCAAACATTGCTCCCTAGTCATTGCCGACTCAAAACGATAGTTCTTAGTACCATAAGCCACCTTACGGTTGATGATATTCAGCTCGGGCTCAAAATCATGATCGATACCCGCATCAACTACCTTAAACCTAATGCCATGCTGATGCGAAAAGACATTGATCGCCGCACCACCTCCCATGTAATTATAGAGCATTTGGTAGCTTACCGATTTGGGATAAAAACTCACTCCATCGTCAGCAATACCATGGTCGCCAGCAAATACAACAACTGTTGGCTCTTTAATTTCAGGCTTTAGTGTGCCTTGTACTTTTGCAATTTTGCAAGCTATGCGCTCCAAAATACCTAAGGATCCCAAAGGCTTAGTCTTCGTATTGGTTTTATTTAATATTTTATCGTCTAAGTCAGTAGACAGGCTTTCTATATGAAATTTATGCATAGGATTAATGTGTTTTTTGGAACGGCAATTTACACAAAAAGGCAAAGTTCGTTAGAAAATTAATAGCGAAATTTAGATGCTTGAGAATATGTTTTTTGTAAGCTAAAGAATTCTAATTTGAGGATATCGATATAATTAGCCAATAAACTTTAATCATACCCTGACACGTTAATTATTACCTAGAAGTCAGATCATTACTGAGACAAGAACTTACAATAATTAATCTCAAAGTAATAAAGCTCATCATAGTTACAATACTTCGTTAAGTTTTAAGCAGCTATTACCTCGAATTTAGTGATCTGCCTTATTCTGTTTTTATTATCTAGTTAAAACCCTGCAATTCCATTACAGCTACTTTAGTTTATATAAATATTTTAAATTTGTTGTATGGTAGACTTTAGAAAAAGTGCTACTTACATTTTGAGTTAATTGAATATTATTTTTTAATAATCATTTTTTATAATTTGACACCATGAGTAAAATAATAATTAAAGTTATATCCACAATTTTAATCGTGTTAACAATTACTTCCTGTAAACATCAAGAATCTTGTGTTAATGTAAGGTTACAGCAGCTCCAGATACCTGTGCTTAAATTGAAAAATAATAATTTGTTACTGCAAATAAAAATTTTTTCAACAGAGAAAAAAAAATCATTGAATGCCACATCATTTAAATTCACTTTGAACGGCACTACCGATTTAAAAGATATTAAGGCTGTTAGGTTGTATTATATGGGGAAAGATTCAACATGGGATAGAAAAGTGGATCCGATACAATTTGGTAAAGAGGTCCCCCCCCTAACTAACCTGATAATAAAAGGCAATCAGCCTCTTACCCCTGGTGAAAATTTTTTCTTTCTTACTTGCGAGCTTTCAAATACTGCTAATCTTCAAAACAAAGTAGATGCTGGCTGCCTCAAAATAGAGTTTTCTGGAAATACCTATATAAAACCAAAAATTATTTCTCCATCGATAATACAACGTATTGGCGTTGCCGTAAGACAGCATTTGGATGATAATGTTGACACATACAGAATTCCAGGATTAATAACTACAAATAAAGGAACTTTGCTTGCTATTTACGATGCAAGGCGAGATAGCTCCCGTGATCTTCAGGGTGATATAGATATTGGTGTAAGTCGGAGTACTGATGGAGGAAATACTTGGTCTACAATGCAGTTGGCACTTGATATGGGAAAATGGGGAGGTTTGCCTCAAAAATTTAACGGCGTGGCAGATGCTTGTATTTTGATCGATGAAAATTCTGATAATATTTTTATTGCAGGCTGTTGGATGCATGGTGTTCTTGATAAAGATGGAAAATGGATAAAAGGGCTGATGGAGGAAAGTAAGGACTGGGAACACCAATGGAAAAACAAGGGTTCTCAGCCTGGATTTAATGTAAAACAAACGTCACAATTTCTTATTACTAAATCAACCGATGATGGTCAGACATGGGGAAAACCGATTAATATTACACAGATATTAAAACGAAAAGAATGGTGGCTTTTGGCTCCTTCTCCCGGACATGGAATTACCTTATCTGATAGCACACTCGTTTTTCCGACACAGGGGCGTGATTCAAATGGTTTGAGTTTTTCTAACATTACCTATAGTAAAGATCATGGTAATACATGGACAACAAGCAATCCAGCTTATTCCAATACAACTGAAAGTGCAGTTGTGGAATTAGATAATGGCTCTTTAATGCTAAATATGCGCGACAACCGAAATAGAACAAGTAAAATCCAAAATAATGGAAGAGCCATTGCCACAACATATGACTTGGGAAACACATGGGAAGAACACCCAACATCACATAAAGCGCTAAAAGAATCTGTTTGTATGGCATCCTTGCACAAACATGAGTATTCCATAGATGGCAAAAAGAAATCAGTACTACTTTTTTCGAACCCCAATACAACAAATGGGCGTCACCATACAACCATTAAAGTTAGTTTTGATGATGGTAATACCTGGCCTGAAAATTATTGGTTGTTGCTTGATGAAGGGCACAATAGGGGATATTCATGTTTAACTTCTGTAAACGAAGAAGTAATTGGAATTTTCTATGAGGGCAGTCAGGCTGATATTACTTTTCAACAGATACCTTTGTCTGAGTTGCTAAACCCTGACAAGGATCAATTAAATAAAACAGAGTAATGAAAATGTTCGAAGATAAAGTAGCAGCAATGTATGCCCCTTTTAGTGAATATGTTCCAAAGGTTACCCAATTGATGATATTTCATATTTGGGATTTAGCAAAACGATCAGGTATTAGTGCCGATGAGCAAATGAAAAAAGTTGCATGGCTTGCCAGACTGGCAAGCCTTGACACTCGCGTAACCACTGATATTTCATCTTTGCATGAATGGAAGAAAGTTAAGTCAAAACTTTGCAGTATTATAGATTCTTGTATCGATGAGAGTCATACATCGATTATGGAGCAACGTGGTTTTGATATACTTTTACCTTCGCTTACACCTCGGTTTCAACCTAACTATGTTTTTCCTAAGAAATCTTTTCATCATGTTTGGTACACAATGCATGAGGAAAATAAATTAGTAGCTGTCCATTTTATAAACGCAAACATGCCAAAGTCTCCATTTGAAGATGTAAAGGAATTTGCGAGTCACTTTCTAATGGCAATTGAAGATGCTTGTAGCAAGTTTCCTGCAATTCAGCAGGTAGAATGTGGTACATGGATGAACGAAGTTCCTCGGTTTCTTCAATTATGGCCTGCTAGTTATCATAACAATAGGCATCATTGGGAGTATACGGGTGGTTTCGGACCAGGTTGGTGGGGTCAGTATTTAACATCCTCAGGAAAGTTTAATGAAAAAGCCGGTAAAATATTGCGTAGTACAGGCAAGCACCAATACCCCTTATCTATTGGCTACTGTCCTGTAAAAGATATATTAACACATCTGAGAGATTTTATAGGTTAATAATTACCCCATTGGTAGTTGATTTTACATTTTTTTATTTTCACATCCCTCTTTATTATGTTAGTCGGATAAAATATACAACTAAAGTGATTTTTTTTGGATTTTTAGGAATAGGTTTGGCTTCACTCTTTATGTCTTCTAATATTATTTCTTTATGGGATAAATTAATGAAGACTCCTATTCTAATTTCCGAAAAAGAGAAAAATGCATTTTGAATCGGATATCCAAGAACGAAAAAAGAAAGATAAAGACTTTGGGAAGATGATTAAGAATGTAAAAAAAAACAACAAACAAACCATCAGAATAATCCACTATCAATGAAGCAATTGTAGGCTTTGCAAAATAAAAAAACGCACTAGCTAATGGATTTTAAACTCCTATAAAACAGGATTTGAGTGCCCATCTGGTCAAGTTTCCCCTGTGTCCTAAAACAACCCGAAGGTTGGGGCCTGCTTTTGCAGACGTGTAGCTTTCTCGGTAACTTGTAAGTGTTGAGTTTAACAATCGATAACTAGCGCGATATGCTTTTATCTTATATGTAAAGAACGTTCTTTTCTTACATGCAAAGTAAACAATTATTTCTGTGTTTACAAGGTATACAGACGAAATTACTCTATTTGATGAAAAGCTTTTTTGAATCAACTTAAAATCTTACCTTAAGTAAATTACCCCGCTGCAAGCAGACAGGGTATCTGCTACTTGGCTTAAAACAAAACCTATTGTTTATTCTTATGTAGACATTTATATTCTTTCGCTATATGGCAGAAATAGAATTACACGTATTGACTGGGCAATGCCTGAATAGACATATATCAACAATTGAAAAAATAAAAGAGGAAGTTGATGCTTAGCAGCATTACAGAAACAATAGGGAGCGTACTATAAATTGGCAATTCACAACAAAAAAATCGAGAATAAAATTAAAGAGACTGTATCCGTCAATAATCAATTAACTTAACACTAGTTCTGTTTATTACATTCTAAAAATAAGCTAATCTATCTTTTCAAATAAACGAAAGCTCTATCGCCTGATGCAAATACCAATTCATTCCTCTTGTAGTCATCAACTTCGTAGCTATCTGCTTGTATCAGTTCTTCCTTAGTCAATTCAAATACAGTCCCTTCCACAAAATCAGACTCATTTCCTGTATACTCAAGTATAGGATGCATATCTGTTCCACTCGACTTAATAACATCAGGATCAGTAATTTTGATTTGAGACAACACATATTTCTTTAGACAATCACTTTTGCCTGTCAGAATTCTACCAAACGTATCCAACTGTACTCTTTCGAATTGAAGCGTACCATATGAAAATAATTTTACCATTCTATTTTATAATCTAGATTTGTCTTTTATTTCAATATGTTTGATTCAAACTGGCTCAATAAGTCAAATAATTCTATTCTAAGGTTCTCATCTTTGATACCTTCATCCGTAGAAAAATTCTCATGAAATAATGGGAAGGAAAAAGTACAAATTTCTTTCTCATTAGCTCGTTCATATCTCTCTTTAGCCATGGCTAAAACAGATTTCCCTCCATAGCCTCCCGGCGAAGTCGCCATCAGTAACATAGGTCTATTACCCCAAACCTTTGACTCTATTCGGGAAGCCCAATCATATATATTTTTAAAGGCAGTAGAATAAGCTCCATTGTGTTCTGCAAATGATATTAATATTCCAGATGAACCCTCTATTAGTGCTTTGAACTGATGTGCTAAATCTGGAATTCCAGATATATTCTCTCTATCGTAACTGTAAATTGGCATCTCAAAGTCATTCAAATCTAACAATTCAAAATTAACTTGCTTCAATTGCTTAGATGCATACTCTGCAAAAATTCTATTTATAGATATCGAGCTGTTACTAGCTCCAAATGCAATAATTTTCTTAGTCATATTGGAATTTTTATAAAGATCAGGAATTGTATTCTCATTTAATTAAAGGTAAGAATCTAAAAGAGATAATCACCACCAAACTTCATCCGCCTTACCATATTCACTCCAGTCTCCTAAAAATAGATTAAAATCTTCCTGACCTAACCGACCTTCATTCACAACAAACGAATCATCTTTATTATCAAACATCGTTTTAAATTTCCCTCAAAATATCCCAACATGATTTTGCTTTAACTATATATTGAGATGGGTTTTGATTATACTGTGAGATTTCAAGAATGAACTTCATGACCAACTTGAATTTTCATTTTTAGTTTCCCCACCAAAGAATATAACTTCTTAAGTATGGCTTCATCCAGCAACCATTGCTCTGTTATGTATATGCCAAGAGTCGATTTATTTTTTAGTTCTGAAACAATCCCAACATCAATATGATTCACACAAAGTTTCAGTCTAGGGTCTAGTTTAAATATGTCTAAGATTAAGGTTTGTACACCATGACTGTAGAATAGTTTAGTGAAGGATTTTTCGGCACTTTCTTCAATAATAACCTTAGAATCGAACTTCTTAGATTGGGTTTTAAATTCAGATTTTCTAGAGAATAGATTCATCTTATCAAGAACATTTTTCTGTCGAAGCTTTATGCGTGTTTCAACAGGAAAATCAATTGGAAAAAACAAACCGCTAAACATTGAATTATCACCTATGCTAGCCATATCGCAATAATTTACTAAATAGGGCTCATCATTTATCAAACTAGTTATAATAACGTGCTGCTTAACTAGATTACGAGGGTTTATCCCACTTGCTACATATGTTTTATCATCAAAGTCAAACTCACGATTCGTTTTCTTTGCAAACGCCTTCAATTCTTCAATAGCTGTTTTATCTTCTTCCATTTCTCTCTTATTTAAAATTTCAGTTTTGTATTCATAAAGTTTTACGAAAATCTTTTTTTCCCTTCATATAAAATCCCTTTCGTTCCAATTTAGTACCTCTTGTCTGAGTTAACAAATAGATAATAGGTCCAAATACAGGAGGAATAAAAGCTAAGATTAAACGAAAGACACCATGCCTTTGATTAACTTTTATGAAGGCATCAATTATTACAAAAACATGCAAAGCTATTATTAAGATAGTGATATATATTCCCATACATCAAGTTTATATCTTCCACTCAAATTTACATGAAGCTAATAAATATTTTTAATTAAAAAAACATTTATGAAAACTAAGACATTCATATCATATGAATCTAATTTTCAACTTTAAGGTAAAACAAAACGCCTTTCAAATAAATGAAAGACGTTGAAATTATAAGTTAATATTTATTTTATTTTCCAATTACCTCCTGCCATTTCCAGGCAGAAAGCAATGTATCATCCAAAGTACTTTGAGCTTTCCAACCTAGCTCTTCATTAGCGAAGGTCGTATCTGCATAAATTTGCTCAATATCACCTGCACGTCTAGCTACTATCTTGTGAGGAACCTTTTTTCCCGTCGCTCTTTCGAATGACTCGATGATTTCCAATACAGAAACACCATTACCTGTTCCAACATTGAAATATTCACAATTCTCTTTATTCTTATCATTCAATAAACGTTCAATAGCGACAACGTGAGCCTTAGCCAAATCTACAACGTGAATATAATCACGAATAGCTGACCCATCAGGTGTGTTGTAGTCATCTCCAAAAACACTAAGTTCTGGACGCATTCCTGCTACTGTCTGTGTAAGAAAAGGAATTAAGTTATTAGGTACTCCTAGAGGTAACTCACCAATCTTAGCTGTTTCATGTGCTCCAATTGGATTAAAATATCTTAAAGCAATTCCCTTTAATTCTGGATATGCATTCAAAGTATCACGAATGATATCTTCACAAATACTCTTGGTATTTCCGTATGGAGATTCTGCTTCTTTACGAGGAGTTTGCTCAGTTACAGGTAATTTATCTGGTTGACCATAAACTGTACATGATGATGAAAATACAAGATTTGGGACCTTATACTCAATCATGCACGACATGATATTCATTAATGTATTCAGGTTGTTGTTGTAATACATCAGTGGCTTTTCAACCGATTCACCAACAGCTTTCGATGCAGCAAAATGAATAATAGCTTCAAGATTTGAATATTTCTTAAAAAAAGCGTCAACCTTAACTTTATCAGTTAAATCAAACTCTTCGAACTTTGGAAGCACACCTGTAATTTCCTTAATTTGCTCCAACACTTCAATCTTCGAATTCGAAAGATTATCTACAATAACCACATCGTAACCATTGTTCTGTAATTCGACAACAGTATGCGATCCAATAAAACCAGTTCCTCCGGTAACAAGAATTTGTTTACTCATCTCTAATGTTTTTTACTTGTTTTTAATAATCGTACTTCGTTCCAGTTCTATATATTCTCACCACACAATAGCCCTTCAAAACAGTATTTCAAAGGAACGATTTTTCTATAAAATTCACTTCATTAATTTGGGTTATTTACAACACTAAGTTTGAAAAATGGAATAAAAAACCAATGCAATCGTTTTAAAATTTTCACGACCTATCAACCTGTAAGTTTTCAAACTCGTACTCTCTCTCTACCTTCGCAATTCTCGTTTTAAAACTCTTGTACCACTCTTTACGGCCTTTCTCTCTTGCAACAGAATAGTCTGCATGTTCTCTCCAAGATTTAATGGCATCCATATCTCGCCAATAGGAAACTGTAATGCCAACATCCTCCCTAGCACTTTCAAATCCAAGAAAGCCATCTTGCTTTTGAGCTAGTTCTAACATGTAATCAGCCATTTTAGAGCAAGCTTAACATCAAATTTATGAAAAGGGAAAGGATAAACAAGGGATAGTTGTTCTATTTATCTGACAAAACCATTACAAATAAACCTATCTAGACATAGAACCTTTTGCTGAAAATTATCTTTGGTTCGATATTTGCAAACAGCGATTCTAAGATAGAAAAAAAGGAAACCTAAAGTGTTTCTAATCAAAATTTCAATTAATAACT
>JADGEF010000148.1 GCA_016744515.1 Marinifilaceae bacterium
ATGAAGAGGATGGGAAGTTGTTTCTGTGATAGGGATTTAACGGAAGAAGAAGTGAAAGGGATTGTTAAGACTATGAGAGATTCCGAAAAGATGACCTCTTATGCAATATTTACTTCTTCAAATTGCCCGTTAAACTCTAATGATAAAGATTACAAGAGATTGACCGAAGAATTAAACAAAACAATGAAAAAGTATAATATTAACACTTGTACAAGAAAGGCTCATTTTATTGCGCAATGTTATTGGGAATCTGATAGGTTAAAAACGACACTTGAATATTCGAGCGGTAATTATTTAAATCCAGGACAACATTCATCTGCTGAAGCTAATGGTAATACTGTTGAGGGAGATGGACCAAGATACAAAGGTCGTGGATTAATGCAGTTAACATGGAGAAATAATCAAAAGAGCTATTTTGAATACTTACTAGGTGAAAATGAGAGCATAAAAGGAAAAACTGACATAAATAAACTAATTAACAGATCGAATATTTATAACGAAAAACATATTTCAAATGGTATAAAAACAATTTACAATGTTGATTATGCTGGTTTAATTGCAAATGAATTGCATTATTCTATTGATTCTGCTGGTTGGTTTTGGGATGTGCACAGAAAATATAAAGATAAAAACTTGAACTATTATGCTGATTTTGGAGAAAAATATGCTAACCGGATTTCAAGATTAGTAAATGGAGGAGGAAATGGTTTGAACGAAAGAAAAGTATATCTTGAAAAGCTATATAAGGGAGTGTTTAATTTAAAAAAATGTATCAGTTATGACGAAAATAATCAATAAGTTTTTACTTATTCTTTTAATCTGTACTTCCGTTGTATGTTATGCTAATTTGGACTGTGTCAGGAATAATACAAAAAGAATATCAAGAGATTATGTTATCGAACAAAAAGATACGATTTATATCCAACCTTCTAGAGATTTAGTCATTCATTCTAGACAAAGAACTAATCGAATTAAGTTACCTGATATTATAGGCTATGAGGATTTTAATATCTACAGAAATGACTATAAACAAATAATCATTAAATATTCTTCATCAAGCCATGTATCATCCATTCTAATGTTCATTGATCTAACTAAAAAAGATCTATTTCTTGTTAAGCACCTCGTTCTAGTTTCTCCATGTCAAACGTGTGATCCTTTTACAATAAAGACATATGAAGTACCTCTTAACACTATTCTTAACAAAGAAGACAAGTCTGATTTCTTTGAGAATCTGATAGATGAACAATTATTATCAAATGAAATTTTAAGTAGGAAACTGACCGAGGATATTAATTTAAATGAATTGCTCGAATATTCTTCAAATATTCAAAAGCTTGAATGTGCTGTAAGTTCAGAATTACTTGAGAGAGTAATAAAAGCGCAACCGATTTTAACTTCTAATGTGACTAATTATAATAACTTGGCTTTTTATCTCTTGCGAGGTAAGGCATTTGTGCAATCATCTTTTTTATTGGAAAGGATAATTGCTCTATTTCCTAATCGCACAGTAGCCTACATCAACCTAGGCGATGCCTATTGGGGATTGAAACAAATGAGTAAAGCTAAAAAAGCCTACCAGAAATATATAAGCTTAATGAAAGCTTCTGGAAAAGAGGCTAAGATACCGAAAAGGGTTTGGGAGCGTATTAAATAAAACACAATCAGAAGGCAGGAGGCTATAAAAGGCTTCTTACTTCCCTACTCTTCTATTAACAGCATGCCCGAGGGTGTTACTTACGAGCCACATACTAATTCGTGCCGAAAAATGTACTCGTGGGAAACTGAGCCCATCTTACAGCCTGGCGAATCGCCCAGTACTCTTGAGCAATTCCCTACCTATAATAAGGTGTATCACTTCCATCCGAATATGTTCGTGAGGCAGATGAAGAGGATGGAGGATGAAGGAGCTCCTTGGATGAAATGTGTATTCCAAGAGTTTGAAAACTATAAGGTGAAAATATAAAATGCAACTCCCTTAAAAGAAAAATATAATCTGATATACATAAGCCTTCCTTAATATCTCCATCCAATACTATATATCTATATTTTGTAAACCAAAGAATATTAACACTTAACTCTAAGACAGTATGAGCATTACTCATTGCAATATACTGTAAAATTATAGCTTTTATAAATAAAGTAATATGCACCAATATATATAATTTTAACTACTATTGAGATAATCAGTAAAAGTCAGATTAGAGATAATTATCACTAACCATTCCTAATTCTTAAGTGCCTGACTGTATGGAAGTAATTAGAATTTGCTTAAAATTGAATAAGCCAATATATTGATTTTTTAATCCTATTAGTATCTTTAGAATCGTACTACAACACATTAAAAACTATGATTCAAAATAAGTTAATTCGTTCCATCGAGGAAAGTATTCAAAATAACTGGGAGCTTACAGCCTTTACCAACTACCAAAAGGACAGTCTTACTTTTAAAGAAGTAGCTGAAAAAATACAATGGATTCATCTCCTTTATAAAGAGATGGGACTAAAAAAAGGAGATAAAATTGCCTTAATAGGTCGTAACCTAAACAATTGGGCAGTTACTTATTTGGCAACGCTTACTTATGGTGCTACCATAGTTCCTATTCTGCCCGATTTTAACTCAGGAGATATTCATCATATAATCAACCATTCCGAAGCTTCATTGCTATTCGTAACTGAAAATATTTTCAATAAAATTGATGATTCCAAGATCAAAAACATAAGGGGAATTATATCGTTAAACGACTACACTTTACTTTGTAAAAAGTGTGAAAAATTAAGTGAAGCTCTTCATAAGATAAATAAAAAGTTTGATCCTTTGAGAGTGAACAAAAGTAAATTAAACTATGCCAATCCTAAGGAAAGTGATATCGCAGTTCTTTCATATACTTCAGGAACTTCTGGTTTCTCGAAAGGTGTCATGTTAAGCTATCGTTCCTTACACTCCAATATTCAATTTGCTTTCGATCATATTGATTTACATCCACAAGATAAAGTTGTTTCTTTCTTACCATTGGCCCATGTATTTGGTTGCATGTTTGAATTCCTAACCGAATTTTGCTGTGGTTGCCATGTCGTATTTCTATCTCGAGTTCCAACCCCTCAACTTATCACTAAAGCTTTTCAGGAAGTAAAGCCTCGACTTATTTGTTTGGTTCCTCTTATTATGGAAAAAATCTATAAAAAGAAAATATTACCAGCACTAGAGAGCCGTCGTGTTAAGTTAATGCTAAAGGTACCTCTACTTGAAAAAAAGGTTTATAAGAAAATTAAAACCTCGCTTATCGAAACATTTGGTGGCGAATTTATTGAGGTGATTATAGGTGGAGCAGCCTTAAGTAAAGAGGTAGAAGATTTTTTGGCTAAAATAGACTTTCCGTTTTCAATTGGTTACGGCATGACCGAATGTGGTCCCTTAATTAGTTACAGTCCCAATGCTCAATATC
This sequence comes from Marinifilaceae bacterium, assembly GCA_016744515.1. Classification (GTDB taxonomy): domain Bacteria; phylum Bacteroidota; class Bacteroidia; order Bacteroidales; family Marinifilaceae; genus Ancylomarina. Next base: position 3,447 of record JADGEF010000148.1, read on the forward strand.
GCCAACATTCATGCGGACAAATTATCGATAGAATGCAGGTTAGAATCAATTCAAAAGATCCTTTAAATATCGTTGGTGAAATACAGGTAAAGGGTGATAATGTAATGACTGGCTATTATAAAAACAAGGAAGCCACTAAGGAAGCTATTACGAAAGATGCTTGGCTAAAAACTGGTGATTTAGGTGTGCTTGATAAGGACAATGTTCTCTACATAAAAGGACGCAGTAAGAATATGCTTTTAGGACCATCTGGACAAAACATCTATCCTGAAGAAATTGAATCTCGATTAAATAATATGCCTTTTATTCAAGAATCTATTATTACCGATGATAAGGATCATAAATTAATAGCTCTAGTTTATCCAGATTATGAAGGTTGCGATGCTGAAGGTTTAAACAAAATGGAAATTGAAGAGGCTTTCGAATCTAGTAGAAAAGCTTTAAATAAAACGCTTCCTGCCTATATGAATGTTTCAAGAATTATTCTATTTCCACAAGAATTTGAAAAAACTCCAAAACGAAATATTAAGCGATTTTTGTATACTGAGGTGTATCATTAAAAAAAATATTTGACCAGTTTTTAAAGCAGCTACATATATTTGTAGTTGCTTTTTTTATTTTAAAAGAAGGGTGTAAATAGGAGTAAGATATTTAATTTAAAATGCAACCTTTTTATTTTAATCGAGTATAAGTAGTAACAAGCTTATTAGAATTATATCTTAAAATATGGTTAGTATTAAAGTTTATATAGAACATTAAGTATCGTTTTATTTTTTCATGCAATAGATTACATATGATTCTAATAAGTAAGTATTTACAACAGGTTTTATAGAAATCAACAGTTTTGTTAACATATAGTTAACATACTGTTGATTTTTTCTTACTAAATATTCGAAACAAATTCTTGTATATTTAATTCTCCCACCTGTATGAAAAAAATATCCCAACTAAACAATTTTACTTTTAAGTCCTGAAAACAGATCCTTCAACAACTTATCAACAATCTGTTAATAGCAAAAAGATAAATTATTTTCAAAAACCACACTTACTAACAGGTTGTTTATAACACCCATAAGTCACTCTAATACAAAAGCTCTATATTAACAAAACATGTTAATAGCCTGTTACTAGACTCATTTCCTTAAAAAATCCAATAAAAGTCGTTTTCACTTACCAACACTATTAACAGGATATTATAATCATTATATTTTTTAGAGAAATTAAAAGAAAAGATAATAATATAATAAGTGTTGATAAGGGAATAAGAATGGTGGATAAATGTAAAATCTTAAAAATTGAATTTTAAGGAATAATTGCAGACTTAAATTTGATTTGAAAAAGGTAGCTATATTTGAGTCGAAACTAAATTAAGAAATAGAAAGTTCTGAATAATTATTTTTATTGATGATTTTAGTATCTTGCAAAGACTATTCTAAACTGAACAAAAGAATGAGCTGGGAAAATAGAAACTTTAAATTATTATTGGTGGAAGACAATAAGCTGAATCAGGTTGTTGTAAAGTTTAGTTTAAAACGATTCGGTTACGAGATTGTAACTGCAGATAATGGGTTTGAAGCTATAGAGAAATTTAAACAAGGCGATTTCGATTTTATTTTGATGGATGTTATGATGCCAGAAATGGATGGATTAGAAGCTACCAAAATAATAAGAGATCTTGATAAAGGAAAAGATATTCCAATTATTGCTCTAACTGCCGATGTGATTATAGCTACTGCTAACAAATGCCGTGATTGTGGCATGAATGCTCATATGGTAAAACCTTTTGAGGTTGAGAAACTTTTTGATATCCTAGAAAGTTTAAATGTATAAATGAAAATTACGCATACTTTTATCTCATTTGTGATTTTATATCGAACAAATGAGACTATTTTTGTGTTTTGCAATTTATAGTTTTCTAACTATTTTAAACTGCTTTTTATAACATCTAAGAAATGGAAGATAAGCTCGATATAAAAAATCAAGATAGTCAGGATAAGGAAATTGATGTAGATCAACAATTAAGACCCTTACGTTTTGAAGATTTTAGTGGACAAAAAAAGATCGTTGAAAATCTTGATATTTTTGTGAAAGCAGCTAAAATGCGTGAAGAAGCTTTGGATCATGTTTTACTTCATGGACCTCCAGGTTTGGGTAAAACAACGCTTTCGAATATTTTAGCAAATGAATTGGGAGTAGGTATAAAAATTACTTCAGGACCTGTTTTGGATAAACCAGGTGATTTAGCAGGACTCTTAACCAATCTCGACGAGAATGATGTTTTATTCATCGACGAGATACACCGTTTAAGCCCCATAGTCGAAGAATATTTATATTCTGCGATGGAAGACTTCAGAATCGATATTGTGATCGATAAAGGACCTGCAGCGCGTTCAATTCAATTGGAATTAAATCCATTTACTTTGATTGGTGCGACCACTCGTTCTGGTTTATTAACCTCACCTCTTCGTGCTCGTTTTGGTATCAATTCACACTTAGAATATTACGATATGTCTATTCTGACAAAAATCGTAAAACGATCTGCAAAAATACTCAATGTTGAAATTACACACGAGGCAGCTGGTGAAATTGCATCTCGAAGTAGAGGGACACCTCGAATTGTGAATGCTTTACTTCGAAGAGTTCGCGATTTTGCTCAAGTAAAAGGAAATGGATATATCGATTTAGAAATTACAAGATATTCGCTTGAAGCCCTAAATATTGATAAGCACGGATTGGACGAAATGGATAATAGAATTCTTACAACCATTATCGATAAATTTAAAGGAGGACCAGTTGGAATCACAACTATTGCAACTGCAGTTAGTGAAGATGCAGGAACAATTGAGGAAGTATATGAGCCATTTTTAATAAAAGAAGGTTTTATAAAAAGAACACCTCGTGGTCGTGAAGTAACAGCTTTAGCTTATTCACATTTAGGTAAAAGTAGGTTTGAAGATCCGAATACACTTTTTTAAATTTAAGCCAACTTTATAATTACCTAATTCAATATTTATTCAATGCGTAAAATACGTTCAATTTTATACACCTTAGCTACAATCTTAATTATTGTAGGTGCTTTATTTATTTTGCAAGATGATGCTTATGGTATTGTAATCTTGGTTTTCGGTTTAATCTTAAATATGGTTTATAGAATCATAAATTTGGATAAAAGTAAGTTGATTTATTTTCATTGGTTAGAGATTATTAAGTTGGGCGCCGTACTTTTTATGGCTCTTGCTTGCACCAGTTTTATTTTAGAATTAGAACAAAAATTTAATTTATTGATCGTATCAATAGTCATCGATTTATTGGTGAATATGAAAGAAATATCTTTTAAAAAAGAAGTTAAATAAAATATACTTATTACTCGGTGTAATAAGGCTTAATGCAAATGGGAGTGAGTTCAGTTTTTCTGTTTTCAGCTCCCATTTTTTTATAGACAATCTTATTGTAAATATCTATTAACTTAGAGAGTGTCTTTTACCGAATTTTTAAGTGTTGTTTTAGTAATGAAATCTTAACCATTACTTAATATTGCAAATACAAATGCTCATTTATTAATTTGAATATTTGTGAAAGAAATAATTCTTAACATTATCTTTATTTTTTATTGATATAAATCTGATTTTAGAACCGTTTTATGCAAATTATATCCTCAAAAAAAGTCAATTTTTTAATGACACTTTCTGCTGCTATTATCATTTTGACTGAATTCCTACTGTACACTTATATCGAAGACAAAGCTTTAGTACTTTTTATTAGTTTGGTTGTTTTAAGTGTATTCATGTTTACCATATCACGTTATTTGGTTCGTCGCTTTTTATATTCTAAAATTCGAATGCTCTATAAAACCATTCACGATACACAGTTTATCGATAGAGAATTTGTTGATAAAGTAAAAACGATTGATATACTTGATGAAGCTGAAAAAAAAGTTAGAGAATGGAGTGAAGGGCGTGGTTCTTTAATTATGCAATTAAAACGCCAGGAAGAATATCGTAAAGAATTTATTGGCAATGTATCTCATGAGTTAAAGACTCCTATTTTTAATATTCAAGGCTATATTTTAACCTTACTTGATGGTGGTTTGGAAGATGAAAATATTAATCGATCTTATCTTGAACGTACAGAGAAAAGTATCAATAGAATGATTGGTATTGTGAAAGATTTAGAATCTATTTCGAAACTTGAATATGGTGAGTTAAAATTAATAACAGAACGTTTTAATATTATCGAATCGATAAATGAGGTCGTAGAAACGCAAGAAATGCGAGCACAAAAGCATAAAATAAAAATTCAGTTTCCTCAATCGAATTCAATTGCTAAATATGTAGAAGCTGATAAAAAAGAGATTTTTCAAGCCATGGTTAACCTTGTTGTGAATTCTATAAAATATGGAAAACAAGGTGGCAAAACTCAAATTGAAGTTATGGATATGGGTGATAAATTATTAATTGAATTTAGAGATAATGGAATCGGAATTGAGAAAGATAATCTTCCAAGAATATTTGAACGATTTTATAGAGTTGATAAAAGTAGATCGAGAAATATGGGAGGATCTGGTTTAGGATTGGCAATTGTGAAGCATATTATCGATGCACACGACCAAAGTATAAATGTAAGTAGTACCTATGGCGAAGGCTCAAGTTTTACTTTCACACTAAATAAGGCAACACACACTTAAGCATATAAATTAATAAATATGGAAAATAGTGATTATAAGATTTTACTTGTCGATGATGAACCTGACATTTTAGAATTCTTAAGTTATAATATAAAAAAAGAGGGGTTTCAGGTTGAAACGGCTAGTAATGGAATTGAAGGTATCGAACTTGCTAAAAAATTTCAACCGCATCTTATTATTTTAGATGTGATGATGCCAGAAATGGATGGTATAGAAACTTGCGATAAGTTGCGAGAAATGCCAGAATTTAAAGATGTATTAATTACATTTTTAACTGCAAGAAGTGAGGATTATTCTCAAATTGCAGGATTCGATGCTGGAGCAGATGATTATATTAGCAAGCCTATTAAACCAAAAGTTTTAATTTCTCGTCTTAAAGCAATGTTGAAACGTGCTAATAGAGGAAAAGATAATGGAGATGATAGAACTAGCTTGTTAATAGTTGGTTCAATAACGATTGATAAGGAGCGCTATTTGGTTTTAAAAGGCGAACAAGAACTATCATTGCCAAGAAAAGAATTTGAATTGTTGTTATTATTATCATCTCGTCCGCAGAGAGTTTTTACTCGTGAAGAAATTTATAATGGTGTTTGGGGAGAAAACATTATTGTTGGTGATAGAACAATTGATGTTCACATTCGAAAATTAAGAGAAAAATTAGGAGATAATCTTATAAAAACGGTAAAAGGAGTAGGTTATAAATTTGTGGATAACGCATAGTTTCTCCTTTGATAGAAATATATAAGCTTAAGACACCGTCCTGAAAAGTGTGTAAATGGGTTGAATTAATTTTTAACCGATTTATATTTGTAACATGATTAGTAAAGAAGAATTATTAGACTCCGA